>NZ_JARRQY010000042.1:0-27653 GCF_037381185.1 Acidihalobacter sp. | reverse complement strand
TCTTCGCGCCGCGCCTTGCCCTGAACGCACACCAGTCCACTGCAGTCGCGAATGGCACAGGTGCAAAGTGCTTTGGGGGTGCGTTTCTTTCGCCGGTTTCTTTGCGCATTTCAAAGAAATCGGCTCGGGCGCGTCACCTCGATCAAGCTAATCCCCATGCCTCAAATCGCGCCCGAAATCAGCTGAAAAAGTCAGCAAGTACGTCGCCTTCAACCACGCAAGATCACAATTACCTACCACCGAACCGAGCCGGAAACCGGCCCCTAAAATCAGCAAATAAGCCGCCTTCACTCACGCAGGGCCAAAACCACAAACGCCAATTTGCGCCGAACAAGACTCCAAACACCACCGGTCCCAACCCGCTAACGAAAGCGATTTCAGAACACCCCCTAGCCCACTTCCGCAAACCGAATAATCACCCGCCGATTCTGCCGCCCCTTCTTCTCGATCTTGCTGACCACCACAGCCCCAATCTCACCGGTACGGGCAACATGCGTACCGCCGCAGGGCTGCAGATCGGCATCCTGCACCTCCACCAGCCGCACCCGCCCGGCGCCGCGCGGCGGGCTCACGCTCATGGTGCGCACCAGTTCAGGCGCCGCATCCAGTTCTTCGTCGCTGATCCAGCGCATGGCTACCGGCAAGTCACGCTCGACCAGCACATTGAGTTCGGCGCTCAAGGCCTCCTTGTCCAGGGTGGACTCGGGCAGGTCGAAGTCCAGACGCGCCTTTTCCGCGCCGATGGAGCCTCCGGTCACGCCCGCATCCACCAGCGAGCACAATAGATGCAGGCAGGTATGCATACGCATGTGCCGGTGACGCCGCTCCCAATCGATGACCGCATCGACCGGCTCGCCGGAAGCGAGCCCCTCGGGCACCTCTTCCAGTACGTGCACGATGCTGCCCGGCTCTACTCCCTTGCGGGTATCGGCCACACGCAGCTCCCGGCCGTCGGCCAGCCGCAGTACGCCCGTGTCGCCCGGCTGCCCTCCTCCCTCCGGGTAGAATACCGTCGCCTCCAGTTCGACCCCCTCCGGATGCACCATGCGGATTTGCGTGTCGCAACTCCGGCGATAGGGATCGGATTCGAACAGACGCTCGGTGGACATGGCTGACTCCTGCTGCGATTGGTGGGAATGAGATCTGCCCGCTTACCTTCTACAACTTCGCCCCCGCCCGTCAACCCGCCACGGGCGGCTCATCCACGCCCACCGGCCAGAACCACCAGCGGCCGTCGCGATACAACTCCAGCGGACGAAAGCGACTCTTGTAGCGCATCTTGTCGGAACGCTCGATCCAGTAGCCGAGATAGAGATGCTCCAGACAACGCCGCCGGGCTTCCTCGATTTGGGTCAACACGGCAAAGGTACCCAGCGAGCGCTTCGCCTCGGCGGGATCGAAAAAGGTGTAGTTGGCCGACAGACCGGTGTCGAGCACATCCGTCACGGCGACCGCCACCAGGCGTCCGCCGAGACGAAACGACAGAAACTCCGCCTCGATGGCGGGCGTGCACAGAAATTCGCCGAAGGACTCCGGCGTGGCGTCGTCCATGCCGCCTCCGGCGTGGCGATGGCGCAGATAGCGGCTGTAGAGTTCGAACACCTCTTCACTGCACTCCGGCGCCTCACGCGTCACGACCAGATCCGCGTTGCGCGCTGCGCAGCGCCGCTGGGAGCGATCCGGCACGAACGCCGCCACCGGCACCCTGGCCGCCACACAGGCCCGGCAGCCCGGACACTCTGGACGGTAGACGAAGATCCCGCTGCGCCGGAAGCCCAGCTCGAAAAGCTCCGTCAGGCGTCCGCGATCGACCGAGGCATTCGGATCGGCCACCACGTCGACCGCCTGCCGCTCCGGCAGATACGGACACTGATGGGGCGTTGTGACGTAGAACTTCAGCGAATGCACGTCGGCGTACCGGCTGGTGTTCCTGTAATGAAAGAAAGAGTAACCCGGCGGCGCGGAAAATCCATCGTCCGTTTGGTCAATAAGTTTGAGCGGTTCGTTGCAAAGCCTTCAATAGCGGACATGGACATGCGGCCTAGACTGAAGCGACACAAAGCCCCATCACCCACAGGGAGTCCTTCATGTCCACCACGGTGCAAGTCGTGTTTTACAGCATGTACGGCCATATCTACAAAATGGCCGAAGCGGTAGCCGAGGGAGCGCGCGCAGCGGGCGCCGAGGTCGAGCTGTATCGGGTCCCGGAACTGGTTCCCGACGACGTCCTCGAACAATTCGGCGCCAAGCAGGCGCAGACGGCGTTCGCCCACGTGCCGGTCATCCAGCCCGACCAGCTCGCCGAAGCCGACGCGGTGATCTTCGGCACGCCCACCCGCTTCGGCATGATGTGCGCCCAGATGCGCAACTTCCTCGACATGACCGGTGGCCTGTGGGCGCAGGGCAAGCTGATCGGCAAGGTCGGCAGCGTGTTCACCTCCACCGGCACCCAACATGGCGGCCAGGAAACCACCATCACCAGTTTCCATACCACGCTGCTGCACCAGGGCATGGTGATCGTCGGCGTGCCATACAGCGAGCAAGGCTTGACCAAAATGGACGAAATCACCGGCGGCGCTCCCTACGGTGCAGGCACCCTCGCCGGCGCGGACGGCTCGCGTCTGCCCAGCGAGAACGAACTGTCGATAGCCCGTTTCCAAGGCCGCCACGTGGCCGACATCGCCGGCCGCCTCAAGGCCGGCTCCTGATCCAGCGCGGCACGGACGCCGCGCAGGCCGGACGCAACACCCCGTTTCTCCGGCTTTCCGGAGCACGGGTTCCGGCACGCGGAGCAATCCATTGCGGAAGGGCCGGACGCCCTTCCGCAACCTCTTAGCGCTGCACTCGGCTGCGGTGCTTCTGCCCCCCGGCCGGATACCATTCACCTCCGAGACAGGTGGCCAACGGCCGCGTTTCCAGTTCACCCATCCCTCCGGCCGTCCACGCCTCGATCCAGCCTGCGGCATGCAACTTCCCCGCGGGTCGCGGCAACAGCGAGAAATCGGCCCGTTTACCAGGCGCGAAATTGCCCGCCTCGGCGGCGCGGCCCATGCACTCGGCTCCGGCCAAAGTCGCCCGGTACAGCGCCTCTTGCGCCTCGACCGGCACGCCGGCCGCACGATGCTGGGCCAGGAATCGCTGCATCACGTGCAGCATCGAATGCGAAGGACCCGCGCCAACATCGCTGGCCAACGCCCAGCGGACTTCATGCTCGCGCACGCGCTCCAGCGGCATGCGTCCAGAATCGAGCGCCTCGTTGCTGGACGGGCAATGCGCCACCCAGGCACGGCGCGCGGCAAGCACCCGCCATTCCCGCGACGACAGATGAATGCAATGCCCCAGCACGCTGTGCGCGCCGAGCAGGCCGGCGCGATCGTAGACATCCGTGTAATCCTCGGCCTCGGGAAAGGCCTCGCGCACCTCTCGGACCTCCTCCGGAGATTCCGACAGGTGCGTCTGCACGAGATGGCCATTGGCACGGGCGTAGGCGCCCAGAGCTGCCATCAACGGCGCCGAACAGTTGAGCGCGAAACGCGGCGTCAGTGCATAACGCCGCGGCCCCAGTTCGCGGGCCAGGGGGTCGAGTTCGTCAATGTCACGGATACTGGCGCGCGTCAGCGCCTCCGGCGCGTTGAGTTCCATCACCGCGTCGCCGATCACCCAGTCGCCCAGGGCCTCGCGGGCCGCGACACGCACCGCCTCGGGATGCGGGCTGGAATAGCAAAGACCCGCGACCGTGCCGGCGCGAACGGTGTCGGCGAAGAAATCGCGCGCGCTCTCCCCGGCCAGCGCCACATCGCCGTATCGCGCCTCCTCGGGCCAGATGTGACCGCGCAGCCAGGGCATGAGTTCGGCCTCGAAACTGCCTCGTACCCGATGCTGGACCCAGTGGATGTGGACATCATGGAAACCCGGCACCAGAACCCCGTCGAGTTCGATGAGTTCCTCACCACGTCGCGGCGCCAGCTCATCGAAATCGCCCACCGCTTCTATCCGACCGTCGCGGACACGTAGCGCACCGTCGGCATGCACGGTGAGCACACCCGGCCCATGCGGATTGAAGATCGCGGCGCGATAGACCGTGGTCACACTCATGCGCCGGCCCCCGCCCGCGCGAGCAAGGCGCGTGCAGCCGTTTTTTGCGCGGCGAGCAGCGCCGGCAGGTCCAGGCCGGGAACCTCGCCATCGATCAGGCGCCAGCTTCCGGCGATCATCACCCGATCGGCTTGCTGCGCACCGCACAACAACAGTGCCGCGAGCGGATCGCCGGCACCGGCGAAGCGCGGCTCGTCCAGGCGGAACAGGGCCAGATCGGCCTGCAGACCGGGCGCGATGCGCCCGATGTCGGTGCGCCCGAGGCAGCAGGCGCCGCCCTGCGTCGCCCAGCGCAAAGCCTCGCGATGGCCGACGCGGTCGGCGCCGTAATGCAGCCTCTGCAGCAGCAGCGCCTGACGCGCCTCCCCGATCAGGTTGGAAGCATCGTTGGAGGCCGATCCGTCCACGCCAAGCCCGACCGGGCTGCCGGCGGCCTCCAGTTCCAGCGTGCGGCAGTGGCCCGAGGCCAACACCATGTTGGAGCTGGGGCAGTGGCTGACGCCTACGCCGGCACGGCCCAGGCGTTCGATCTCCTCATCGTCGAAATGAATTCCGTGCGCCACCCAGACGTCCTCGCCCAACCAGCCCAGTTCCTCGAGATAGTCGACGGGACGCCGCCCAGTGTGCTCCAGACACCAGGCGGTCTCGTCCTCGGTTTCCGCCAGATGGGTGTGCAACAGCGCTCCCTCGCGACGCGCCAGCGCGGCGGACTCGCGCATCAGCTCGGCGGTGACCGAGAACGGCGAACAAGGCGCAAGCGCAATACCGAGCATCGCGCCCTCGCCGCGTTCGTGATAGCGACTGAGCAGACGCTCGCTATCGGCCATGATCGCCTCCTCCGTCTGCACCACACTGCGCGGCGGCAAACCACCGTCGTCCACCGACAGACTCATGGAACCGCGCGTCAGCACCGCCCGCATGCCCAGCTCGCGCACGGCCTCGGCCTCGATGTCGATCGCCTCTTCGAGCCCGGCGGGAAACAGATAGTGATGGTCGCTGACCGTCGTACAGCCCGAGCGCAGCAGTTCGACCAGCGCCACGCGCGCCGCCAGCGCCAGATCATCGGGCCGCAGTCCGGCCCACACCGGATACAGCGATTCCAGCCAGGGGAACAGCGGCTTGTCCAGTGCCGGCGGACAAGCCCGCGTCAGGGTCTGGAAAAAATGATGGTGCAGATTGACCAGCCCCGGCAGCACGACGTGTTCCGAGGCGTCGAAGACATCGTCGACCGCCGCCGAGGGGCCCCCACCGAGAGGCACGCACTCGACCAGCCGCGTACCGTCCACCACCACTCCGCCCTCGGCATCCTCGGCCAGGATCGCCAGGGGATTGCGTATCCACAAACGCATGTCCACCACTCCGAATAAATGGCCTTTTCTCAATATTCCGCGCATGCGACGAGCCGGCACCACGAGTGCCCGCCACACGAAATCTCGGGAAAGGTTCTACGAATGCCGTTTCCGGCATGGCAAATTTCTACGCCTTCCTCTTTCAATCGGCGCCCGCTGCTCTCACAATAACCTCATACTCTGACCCGCGCCACGGAACGCCTGATCGCAATGCGCGCAGCCCTTTTCCAGCGCTTCGGCGCCTGCCTGCGACTCGCCACGCTCGTACTCGTGAGCGTCCTGTCGGCCCAAGCGCAGGCCTCTACGCCGGCCCAGCAGGCTGCGGAGCGTTTCCAGAATGCGCTCAGCGCGCTCAATAACGGGGACATGAGTCGCTATCGGGCGCTCGCCGGCACTTTGCAGGACTATATTCTGCAGCCCTACCTGCAGTTCGCCTACCTCCAGACCTCGTTGAAAAGCGCGTCAACCAAGGAAATCGACGACTTCCTCCATCGCAACCGCGATCTGCCGATCGCCGCCGAGCTGCATCGCGCCTGGCTGCTCGAACTCGCCCGGCGCAAGGAGTGGAAACAGTTTCTCGCCACGGACGCACCAGCCTACAACGATACGCTGGTCGCCTGCGCGCGGACCTCCGCACTCAAGGCGACGGGCCGCGGAAAGGAAGCCACCGAACTCGCCAGGCGCCTGTGGCTGGTCGGTTACGAACAGCCCAGCAGCTGCGATCCGGCCTTCGACCTGCTCCGCCGGAATGGACATGTTCCAGCCAATCTGGTGCGGGCACGCCTGTTGCTCGCCCTGCAAGCCGGCAATCCCCGGCTGGGCCGCTATCTGGTCACGCTGCTGCCAGCCGACCAACAACCGGTCGCCCGACGCTGGCTCCGGGTCTATGGCTCCCCTGCAGAACTCCAGCGAGTCGAGCTTCCCGAACTGGGCGACCGAGATGCCGCCGCGCAAGTCATCACCGCCGCACTTCGCCGCCTGGGGCGCAAGCAGCCCGCCGACGCCCACGCCCTATGGGCCGGGCTCGAAGCACGGCTGAAGACACACCTGAGCGACACGCAGCGTCGCCGCATAGCACGCACGATAGCGATATTCGCAGCCATCGACGGGCTGCCGCAGGGAGAACGCTGGCTCAACGAACTGCCTCCGGCTACCGCCAGCCAGGCGAGCCGTGAGTGGCGCGCCAGGGCGGCGTTGCGCACGGGCAACTGGTCCGGCCTGCTCACCGCGATCCGCGCCATGCCGCGCTATCAGCGCGACAAGGACGCGTGGCGATACTGGGAGGCCCGCGCCCTACTGCAGACCGGCAAGATCGCAGCGGCCCGCAGACTGGCCGATCCGCTAGCCCGAGAATTCAGCTACTACGGCTTCCTCGCTGCCGACCTCATACAACGCCCCTATGCGCAGGGGCCCCAGCCGCAAGCCAAGGACCCGGCGCTGCAAAAACGCGTCGGCGGCATGTACCTGACCCGTATCGCCCTGGCCCTGCACCAGGCCGGTCAAACCACCGATGCCGGGGCAGTATGGCGCGAGCTGCTTCGCCGGCTCACACCCAGGGAGCGCCTTGCGGCCGCTCGCCTCGCACATCGCCAGCAATGGGCCTACGCTGCCTACACCGCCGCCGCGCAATCGCCGGCGCGGGGTGCCTCGGCCCTGACCTTCCCGCTGGCGCACTGGACGGCCGTGCGCCTGGCGGCGCGCAGCAACAATCTCTCGCCGGACCTGGTGCTCTCGCTCATGCGCCAGGAGAGCGCCTTCC
This sequence comes from Acidihalobacter sp., assembly GCF_037381185.1. Taxonomy (NCBI): domain Bacteria; kingdom Pseudomonadati; phylum Pseudomonadota; class Gammaproteobacteria; order Chromatiales; family Ectothiorhodospiraceae; genus Acidihalobacter; species Acidihalobacter sp. The sequence continues at coordinate 20,450 of NZ_JARRQY010000042.1, read as the reverse complement.
AGTCCAGCGTCTGCTCGTCCGCGGGCGCCTGCGGACTCATGCAGCTGATGCCTCGCACCGCCTGCTGGATCGGCAAGCACAGTGATCTCGGCAAACACCTTTGCGACCGCCATCGCTTGAGCGAGCCGGGCGTCAGCATCCGTGCCGGCAGTGCCTATCTGAGCTATCTGATGGGCCGCTTTGCCAACGACGTGGTCGCCGCCGTGGCCGCCTACAACGCCGGCCCCACCAACGTCAGCCAATGGCTGGCAAACTCGTCGCTGCGCATGGACACCCCACGTTGGGTGGCGACGCTGCCGTTCGGAGAAACGCGGCGCTACATACAGGCGGTACTGTTCAACCGCGTGGTCTACGCCCAGCGCAGCAAGCAGGTGGCGCAGACGGCGAACCGCGAGCTGACGCTGCGTCTGAGCGACCTGCTCGGCTCCGTGAGCCAGTCGCCGCCCGGCTAAGCCCGGAAGCGACATCGCCCCGGCAACATGCCTGTGCAGCCTATCCGAATCACGCGTTGCGGACTCGCGGGTATCGAAGCGGTCGAGGCCGACACCGCCCATCGCTTCGGCCGCCACACGCACGAACAATTCGGTATCGGCTTGATCGAACGCGGCGCTCAGCGCTCGGCCAGCGGCCGCGGCGTGGTCGAGGCGAACGTCGGCGACCTCATCAGCGTCAACCCCGGTGAAGTGCATGACGGCGCGCCGCTCGGCCATGGCGGCCGCGCTTGGCGCATGCTCTACTTCGAACCCTCGCTGATCGCCGAAGCGGCCAAGGGCCTGGACGTAGCAGGCGAAGCGGGCTACGAGTTCACGCACCCCGTCATACACGACACCCGGCTGGCGGAGGATTTTCGCGCACTCTATCCCGCGCTGACCGCCACCCCGGACAGCGATGGCGACGCACTGCACACGGAAGAGTTGCTGCTTATGCTCCTGCGTCGCCTGACGGAACGCCGCATTCGCGAACCCGCGGCGATCCCCGGCGCCATCGCATTGGTCCGCGAGATGATCGACGACGATCCCGCGGCGCCGCAAACACTCGCCACGCTTGCAGACGCGGCCGGGCTTAGCCGCTTCCAGCTCCTTCGAGGTTTCAAGCGCGGCACCGGTCTGACGCCACATGCCTACCTCATGCAGCGTCGGCTGCACCTGGCGCGCCGGCTCCTTACCTGTGGACTGAGCGCCGCAGAGACGGCCGCGACCAGCGGCTTTTGCGATCAAAGCCATCTCACGCGGCACTTCCTGCGCAGCTTCGGCCTGGCTCCGGGCGCGTATGCGCAGGCCTGCGCCGCGCGGCGCAGGCGAGGCGCAATTCCGTACAAGACCTCGTAGGTCCATCCGGACGACACTCGACGGCACCTGTTCCCAGAGCGAGGTGTCAGCGTGCAATTCAGCTATGTTCCGCACATGCGCCGGGGTTTCCCCGGCCTCGTATCCGCGGCATTCATCTTCGAGGGGGTCACGCCGACGGTCGACGTATCGGCTCCGGTCGCGCAGTTCCATGAAAAGGCCGCCGCACGCCTGGCCTCCGGAACGGAAAGCGATCTGGCGTCGATTCAGGCCTGGCGCCGCGCATTCTCGAGCATGGGATTGAAGCCCACCCAGTACCGCTGCGCCGCCGAGGCCCTGCTGCGGCGCTTTCGCAAGGAACAGGCGTTGCCCGGGCTTCATCCGCTGATCGACGTATGCAACGCGCTCTCGCTCGCTTGCGCCATCCCCATCGCCGTATTCGATCTCGGCAGAATCGTGGGCGACCTTCAGGTCCGCCCGGCTGTGGGCGACGAAACCTACGAGACGTTCCGTGGCGACATCGAATACCCGGAGCCAGGAGAAATCATCTTCGCCGATGCGGCCGGACAGGCTCATGCGCGGCGCTGGACCAACCGCCAGAGCGGCCGTTCCACCATCCGCCTGGATACCACGCGCGCCCTGATCGTGGCCGAAGCCCTGCACGCGACGGCCGCCGCCGATGTGGCCTCACTGGGAGAAGCGCTGCAAACGACGCTGTCGGAACTCTGGCCCAACGCCGTGGTTCGCAAAGTGGCGGTGCAATGAGCGTCGAGTTCCTGCTCACCTCGCTGATCGTCGTCGCCGCACCTGGCACCGGCGTGCTCTACACGGTCGCCACCGGGTTGTCGCGCGGCTGGCGGGCGAGCGTCGCAGCGGCTAGCGGCTGTACGCTCGGCATACTCCCGCACATGCTCGCCGCAATCACCGGTCTTGCAGCGCTGCTGCAGGCGAGTACCGCCGCCTTCGAGACGATCAAATATCTGGGAGCCGCCTACCTACTGTGGATGGCGTGGCGAGCGCTGAAACGCAAAGGCGAGCCGGAACTCGAACCGAACGGGGGCGAATGCTCGAACGCACGGATCATCCTCTCCGCGGTCCTGATCAATCTGCTCAACCCGAAACTCCCGATTTTCTTCCTCGCCTTCCTACCGCAGTTCATCGCCGCCAAAGCGCCGCATCCCGTGCTCGACATGACCAAATTCAGCCTGATCTTCATGGCGATGACCTTGGGAATTTTCACCTGTTACGGCATCTTTGCCGCCATCATGCGCCGTCATATATTGTCCCGCCCGCATGTACTGGCATGGCTGCACAGAACCTTCGCCGCCGCCTTCGTCGCTCTGGGGATAAAACTTGCCCTCGCGCAGCGATAGGCGCTCGCCGTACAAATCGGACCATCGTTCAAATTGACGAGTTAAAGCGGCGGCACGCTGCCGATTGCCCGCCTTTAGCGCACCTTCGGCACGTTGCGGCCGTAGAAGATCTCGGTCATCTCCCGCCGCAGACGCTGCTCGATGCGCTGCAGTTCTGCCGCCGAATAGGACTCGCGTCCGGCCCCGAACAGATAGTTGTCCAGATCGAACTCGCTGAGCAGCATCTTGGTGTGGAACATCTGCTCGGCATAGACGTTGACGTCGATCATCTCGTAGCGCTCGCGCGTCGACTTGTCCATGAAGTTCTGGATCGAGTTGATCTTGTGGTCGATGAAGTGCTTCTTGCCGCGGATGTCGCGGGTAAAGCCACGCACGCGATAGTCCAGCGTGACGATGTCGGAATCGAAACTGTGGATCAGGTAATTCAGCGCGCGCAGCGGCGAAATACGCCCGCAGGTCGACACGTCGATGTCCGCGCGGAAAGTACTGATGCCGCCCTCCGGATGGCTCTCCGGATAGGTGTGCACGGTGATATGACTCTTGTCGAGATGTGCGAGCACGGTCTCCGGCAACGGACCGGGAGCCTCGCCGTAGCTGCTCGCGCTCATCCGTTCCGAAACCACCGGCTCCTCGGAGATGAGCATCACCACGCTGGCGCCCTGCGGCTCGTAGTCCTGATTGGACACGGCCAACACGTTGGCACCGATGAGGTCGGACACCTCGTGCAGAATCTGCGTGAGCCGCTTGGCGTTGTACACCTCGTCGATATACTCGATGTACTCGGCGCGGTGCTCCTCGGTCTGCGCGTAGCAAATGTCGTAAATGTTGAGGCTCAGGCTCTTGGTCAGATTGTTGAAACCGTGAAGCCTGAGCTTGCGCGAACGAGTCTTGGGCAAATCGAACGCCCTCCCAAACGAAGGAAACCGGGAAACGGCTACTCGCTATCGCCGGATTCGACGATCTCGTAGTCGTGGGTGATCTCAGCAGTGGCGCCGAGCATGATGGAAGCCGAGCAGTATTTCTCGGCAGACAGTTCGATGGCCTTGGCCACCCGCTGTTCGCCCAGATTATGTCCGCTGACGATGAAGTGCACGTGAATACGCGTGAACACCTTGGGATGCTCGGCCGAACGCTCGGCCTCGATGACCGCCTCGCAATCGACCAGATCCTGCCGGCCGCGCCGCAGGATGCTGACCACATCGAACGACGTGCAGCCGCCCATACCGAGCAGCAGCATTTCCATCGGCCGCACGCCCAGATTACGGCCGCCGAAGTCTGGCGGGCCGTCCATGACGACCGAGTGGCCGCTCTCGGACTCCCCGACGAAACTCATGTGATCCAGCCATTTGACGCGTGCCTTCATTTCTGCATTCCTCAATCCGTGTGGAACAATGCCTGCAGCGCTACGCCCGGTTCCGGCGCACGCATGAACGCCTCGCCGACCAGGAACGCCTGTACGCCGGCGCTGCGCAGGCGGGCGACGTCCTGCGGAGTGTGAATGCCGCTCTCCGTCACCACGCGGCGATCCGCCGGCGTCTCCCCCAGCAACCCCAGCGTGGTTTCCAGGCTCGTCTCGAACGTGCGCAGGTTGCGGTTGTTGATGCCGATCAGGCGCGCCGGCAAGGCCAGGGCACGGTGCAGTTCGGCGGCGTCATGCACTTCGACCAGCGCGTCCATACCGAGTTCATACGCCAATCCCAGCAGCTCGGCCAGACGCGTATCGTCGAGCGCCGCCACGATCAGCAGAATGCAATCGGCACCGATCGCACGGGCCTCGTAGACCTGGTAGGGATCGACGGTGAAGTCCTTGCGCAACACCGGCAGATCACAGGATCCGCGCGCCGCCACCAGAAATTCCTCCGAGCCCTGAAAGAAATCCCGATCGGTCAGCACCGACAGGCAGCTCGCCCCACCCGCGGCGTAGCTGCACGCGATCGCGGGCGGATCGAAATCGGGCCGGATCAACCCTTTGCTCGGTGAGGCCCGCTTGACCTCCGCGATGACCCCCGGTCGGCCAGCCGCGATAGTCGTCTCCAGCGCCGCCGCGAATGGCCGCACCGGCGCGGCATCCGCCGCCCGCGCGCGCAGTTCGACCAGCGGCGTGACGGCGCTGCGCGAGTCGATCTCCTCGGCCTTGCGCGCGAGGATGGTACGCAGGATGTCGCCACGCGGCGCGTTCACTCACCGATCTCCGCAATCAATTTCCGACTCAGATTCGCCAGCGCCTCCAGGCGGCCGCGCGCCGCGCCGCTGTCGATGGAGGTCGCCGCGCGCGTCACGCCATCGCCCACGCTCTCGGCGGCGCCAGCGACGTAAAGCGCCGCGCCGGCGTTGAGTAGCACGATATCCCGCGCCGGTCCCGGCTCGCCGGCCAGCACGCCTTCCATCATCGCCTGGCTGGCGGCTGGATCAGCAACGCGGATGGCGTCCAGCGGCGCGTTCTCGAGACCGTAGTCTTCCGGCGCCATGCGGTAGGTGTAGATGTCCCCGTCACGCAGTTCGGCCACCCGGGTCGGCGCAGCGATGCTGATCTCGTCGAGGCCGTCCTCGGAATGCACGACCATGACGTGCCGGCTGCCGAGGCGCTTGAGCACTTCGGCCAACGGCTCCAGCCAGCGCGGGCTGTACACGCCCAGCACCTGATTGGGCACACCAGCCGGGTTGGTCAGGGGGCCGAGCACGTTGAAGATGGTGCGCACGCCCATCTCACGGCGCGGACCGACCGCGTGTTTCATCGCAGCGTGGTGCATGGGCGCGAACATGAACCCGACGCCCACCTCTTCCACGCAGCGCGCGATCTGTTCGGGGTTGAGTTCCAGTTCGATCCCGACCGACTCGAGCACGTCGGCCGATCCTGAGGAACTCGACACCGAACGGTTGCCGTGCTTGGCCACGCGCGCGCCGGCACCCGCCACGACGAAGCTGGAAGTGGTCGAAACGTTGAATGTACGCGCGCTGTCCCCACCGGTACCGACGATATCGACCACGCCCTGCGTGTCGATCTGCACCGGCTTGGCCAGACTGCGCATAACGTAGGCTGCAGCGGCGACCTCGGTCACCGTTTCGCCCTTCATCGCCAGTCCCATGAGGAAGGCGCCGATCTGCGCCGGCGTGGCCCCGCCGCCCATGATCAGGCGCATCACGTCGCTCATCTCAGCGGTCGACAGATCCTCTCGCACCAGCAAGCGGGCGATCGCGTCACTGAGGTTCATGCCGCCACCCCCTGCGGGGCCGCGCCGCGCAGGAAGTTCGCCAGCAGATCATGCCCCTGCGGCGTAAGAATGGACTCGGGATGAAACTGCACGCCTTCGACCGCCAGCGTCTTGTGGCGCAGCCCCATGATCTCATCGAAACCGCCATCGGCGAATTCGGTCCAGGCGGTGACTTCCAGGCTTTCCGGCAGGCTCGAGCGCTCGACCACCAGCGAGTGGTAGCGCGTGGCCTGCATCGGCTGCGGCAGACCGGCGAACACGCCGGCGTCTGCGTGGTGGATCGGCGAGGCCTTGCCGTGCATGATTTCCCGCGCGTGCACCACATTCCCGCCGAACACCTGACCGATGCACTGGTGACCCAGACAGACCCCCAGCAACGGAATGCGGCCGGCAAAACGCTCGACCACCGCCATGGACGCCCCCGCCTCTTTCGGCGTGCATGGGCCAGGCGATATCACGATGTGGCTAGGCGCAAGACGCTCGATATCCGCCGGCTCGATGGCGTCGTTGCGCAAGACTTTGACGTCCGCGCCGAGTTCGCCCAGATATTGCACCAGGTTGTAGGTGAAGGAATCGTAGTTGTCGATCATCAGCAACATGTCTTTATCCTCTTAACGGGTTGCTGTTGTCGCTCAGGCGAGTGCGAGAGAAGGGAAATTGGGTGAGAAAACGCAGTTTACAGCGAGTAAATGAGCATTCCGAGCCCGATTTTGACGCCCTATCGTGCCGCATGAGCAGACAACAGGGGCCTGCTAGCGGTGTGAGCCGTCAAGCCCGGCTTCGGCCAGCGCCACAGCACTGAACATCGCGCGCCGCTTATTCAGCGTTTCCTCCCACTCGGTGGCCGGCACCGAATCGTACACGATACCGCCGCCGGCCTGGATATGCAGCTCGCCGTCCTTGACCACTGCGGTGCGGATGGCAATGGCAGTATCCATATTGCCGCTCCAGCCGAGATAGCCGACTGCCCCCGAATACACGCCGCGCTTGACCGGCTCGAGTTCGTCGATGATCTCCAGCGCACGGATCTTCGGCGCGCCACTGACCGTACCGGCCGGGAAGGTCGCGCGCAACACGTCGATCGCCCCCAGCCCGGGCTTCAGTTGCCCGGTGACGTGCGAAACGATGTGCATGACGTGCGAGTAGCGCTCGATGACCATCTGCTCGACCAGCTTGACCGAGCCGGTCTCGCTGACTCGCCCGGCGTCGTTACGGCCCAGATCGATGAGCATCAGATGCTCGGCAAGTTCCTTCGGGTCGGCGAGTAATTCCCGTTCGAGTTCGCGGTCCTCCGCCTCGGTACGTCCGCGCGGCCGCGTTCCGGCGATCGGCCGCACCGTGACCTCGCGGCCCTCGAGACGGGCCAGGATCTCGGGCGAGGAACCGACGATGTGGAAATCCCCCAGGTCCAGAAAATACATATAGGGCGAAGGGTTGAGGCTGCGCAGCGCACGGTACACGTCCAGCGGCCGTGCCTTGAGCGGAATGGACATGCGCTGTGAAGGCACCACCTGCATGACGTCGCCTTCGACGATGTAATGCTTGATACGCTCGACCGCGTCCTCGTAGCCCTGCTGCGTGAAACTGGCGCGAAAGTCCTGCTCGGCCACCTGCCGCGCGGCACGCGCCGGACGGTAGTCTGCGCCGGTGCTGCGCAAACGGGTTTCCAACTCGTCTAGGCGCCGCTCGGCCCGTTCCAGCGCATCGGACTGGGCCGGATCGACGTGCACGATGAACGACAGCTTGCCGCTCAGATTGTCGAACACCACCACTTCCTCGGACACCATGAGCAGGATGTCCGGCGTACCGATCGGATCGGGCTTGCTCTCGGCACCGCGCGCCAGGCGCGGCTCAATATAACGGATGGTGTCGAAACCGAAGTAGCCAACTAGGCCGCCGGTGAAACGGGGCATGTCGTCGCGCTCGGCCATGTGGTAGCGCGCCTGGAAGTCCTCGATCCAGGCCAGCGGATCGTCCACGGTCTCGCGCTCGGTCACGACGCCGTCGCGTTCAAGGCTGACCTCGTAGCCGTTGACGCGCAGTATTTCACGCGCCGGCAGGCCGATGATGGAGTAACGCCCCCACTTCTCGCCACCCTGTACGGACTCGAGCAGATAACTGTAGGGGGCGTTGTCGGCGAGCTTGATATAGGCCGAAAGCGGCGTATCGAGGTCGGCGAGGACTTCGCGAATAACGGGTATGCGATTGAACTCGCGAGAGGCGAGTTGGGCGAACTGGTCTGGGCTCATGTCAGGTTTCCGAGTCTGGGTTGTACGAAACGACGTTGGGGCGCTAGATCAGCGCCACCATCGCGTCGTGCACCACATCACTTTGACTCGGAGAAGGGACATGTCGGTCGGTTGTTCGTTTGCTGCGTTTGTCGAGCGCCGATTATTAGCACAGCGTAGGCGTGTTGACCAGCCCGAATGCGGTGGATCGGGTGATTTGGTTGTTGATGGCGTCAGCGGCGTTTTTCGGCCGCAGAAATTGCTACGCGCTGAAACGCTGGCTTATGTGCTCGATCCAAACCGCATATTTTTGCGGTGTGAGATTTGTTTGGGATGCGGATCAATGGGGTACGGTTTTGATCTTGTGTAATTTAAGGCGGCGCACTTGTTAGTTGTGGTGGCCGGTTTCGGGCGCGATTCGGGGCATGCGGTTTCCGTTGGCAATGCGGCGGGGGCTTTTCCTGTTTTTGGCGCTGAGGCTGATTTCGGGCGCGTCACCAATTCAGAGCGAGTCCCATGCCTCAAATCGCGCCCGAAAAAGACCACCTTCAGCCAGCCAATGCGACGCCTTCACAAGTTCGCAACGGCAAAGATAAAAGCGCCCCAAACAAGCACCTACGCCAAATCCGTCGCAAACACCCTGGACAACTCCACGAAGGAATCGATCACCTCGTCAGGCTTCTCGTCACGAATATCCTGGCCGTGGTTATAACCATAGCTCACACAGACGATATTGAAGCCGGCTGCTCGTGCCGCCGCCACGTCGCTGCGCGAATCGCCGATCATGGTGCAGACCGAGGGCGCAACTCGAAAATACTCCGCCGCATAGAGCAGAGGCCGCGGCGACGGCTTGCGCTCGGGCAGTGTATCGCCACTGACCACCAGCTCGAAACGCGACCGCAGGCCGAGGGTTTCGAGCAGCGGCAGGGTGAAGCGTTCGGCCTTGTTGGTCACGCAACCGAGTCGCACGCCACTGTCGGCGAGGAACTGCAGGCCCTCCTCCACCCCGGGGTAGACACTGCTGCGTTCGGCACCATGCTCGGCGTACAACTCCATGAACACCGGCATCGCGCGTTCACGCAGGTCGGGATCGGGCATGCCTTCGATATCGTCGATCAGCGCTCGCTCGACCAGTCGCTCGACACCGTTGCCGACCCAGCGGCGTACCGCGGCATCGCTACGCTCGGGTAGATCAAGCTCGCGCATCATCGCGTTCACGCACCACGTCAGATCGGGCACGCTGTCGATCAGCGTGCCGTCCAGGTCGACCAACGCCAGTTCGGGCAAACTCACCATCTGCAATCCCTCAACCGCCGGCCTTGGCTAATTCGTCGCGCATGGCGCGCACGACGCTGTCATAACGGTGCGGGTCCTCGGCCTTGCCGGCACCGAAGATCGCCGAACCGGCCACGAAGGTATCGGCACCTGCAGCCTTGATCTCACGGATATTGTCGACCTTCACGCCGCCGTCGATCTCCAGACGAATGTCCAGGCCGCTCTCGTCGATCTTGCGCCGCACCTCGCGCAGCTTCTCTAGCGTTCCGGGAATGAACTTCTGACCGCCGAAGCCGGGGTTCACCGACATCAACAGGATCATATCGACCTTGTCCATGACGTAGTCGAGGTAGGACAGGGGCGTGGCCGGATTGAACACCAACCCGGACTTGCAGCCGTGATCGCGAACCAGCTGCAGGCTGCGGTCGATGTGCTCGCTGGCCTCAGGATGAAAGGTGATGTAGCTCGCCCCGGCATTGGCGAAATCGGGAATGATCCGATCGACCGGCTTGACCATGAGATGCACATCGATCGGCGCGGTGACACCGTGTTTTCGCAACGCTTCGCAAACCAGCGGGCCGATCGTAAGATTGGGCACGTAGTGGTTGTCCATCACATCGAAATGGACGATATCCGCGCCCGAAGCGAGTACGTTGTCGACTTCTTCGCCCAGGCGCGCGAAGTCGGCCGAAAGAATGGACGGGGCAATCAGGTTGTCTTTGGACATGGCGGCTCCCGGCTACCAGCTTGAATTTTGGAACCGGCACTGTACCGCATTGGCAGAGGATTTTTAACAACCGACTCAAGGACATTGAGTCAACGCCCAAGCGCGGGCAGAATCCCCGAAACGCCGTCAGGAGACGATCATGCCCTACCTGCTCAGCCTGCATCTGCTCGCGTCTCTAATCTGGGTCGGCGGCATGTTCTTCGCCTACCTGGCGCTGCGCCCCGCCGCCGCATCGGCGCTCGACGCCCCCCAGCGCCTGCGCTTGTGGGAAGCAGTGTTCGCGCGCTTCTTCCCCTGGGTCTGGCTGTGCGTGCTGATGCTGCTGGCAAGCGGCCTGTGGATGACCTACGGCTGGTTCGGCGGCATGCATGCGCCGCCCTATGTACATGCGATGTTCGGTCTGGGATTGCTAATGATGGCGCTGTTCGCACACCTGTACTTCGCGCCCTACCGGCGCATGCGGCAGGCTTTGGCCAAAGGGGATTTCGCACAAGCAGGGCAACGCCTTGGACAGATCCGCATGATCGTCGGCGTCAACCTGATTCTGGGACTGACGGTGACGGTGATCGCCGCCGCCGGGCCGCTGCTGGGCTAATGGCGGGAAGCGCCGGGCGGGAAGCGCCCGGCGCGGCACCAGCGCTTACTTGCCGGGCTTGAGGCTGCTGAAGTACGCGGCGAGATTCTGGATGTCCGCTGCGCTTAGCGGCGCGGCCATCGCCTTCATGGTCGCATCCTGGCGCTGACCGTCCTTGTATTCCTTCAGCGCCTTGACCAGATAGGCCTCCTTCTGTCCGGCCAAGTTCGGGTAAGTCGGCACGGCACTGATGCCTTGTGCACCATGGCAACTCATGCACATCGCCGCCTTGGCCTTGCCTGCCTGGATATTGCCGGCCGCCATCGCGGCACCGCTGCTCAGGGCAAAGCCAATCACCATTGCCCAACGCAAGCTCTTTATAGTCACGTGGTTACCCTCCAAAGAATCGATTGCAAATCGGAACGCCGCTCAAAGCGCCTCAGGGAAAGACGGGGTGGGACACCAAAATATTCCCGCCCTCATTCCCAGCCTGAAGACCAGGCGAAGGCGGAACGCGCCAAAGTTTATTCCACAGTAGATCAGAAATTATACGAAACCACGAAATCGAAGGTGGTGTGGCGTGTTTTGCTGTCGGGTTCATACACCCCCGCATACACTGCGGACGCGCCGTATTTGAACTGCGTGTAGGCAAGTCTGGCACCTATGTGCACATTCTTTTTCGCCGCGTAGTCGAACCCGAGTCCGACCCGGCTCCAGGGCTTGCTACCGAGTTCGAAAGTAGGCGAGGTAACACTGGTTCCTCCCAATTCATCGATCTTCATCTGCGGCGATACGGTCTTACCGTAGGCGGCATCGAGGCTCAGCACCGCCTTGGAGGTTATCGCGAACTGGCCGCTCACCGTCACCGCCAAATGACCGTGGGTGTAAGTTTCCTTGACGCCGTGAACGGGGTCGCCCTTGCCGGCATCCCGCTGCCAGTTCGAATAACCGTATTCAACCCCTGGAATCACCGCAAAACGGCCAAAACCGAACGCGTAGCCCAGCCCGACGTTCAGATCCACTATCTTGTTGCCCGTGGAGGTGTCGTAGGGCGTGCCATTCTGCAGGGCTCCCTTGTAAGAGGTGTCGCCGCCGGCGTAATCGGCACTCATATAGAACCGCAGCGGCGTTTGCAGCCCCATCAGGGAGTATTCGACCCCGATGCGGGGAATCGCGCCGTTCTCCTTGTCGAGCACGGAACCGCCGCTATCGAGTTCGCGATAGTTCTGATTGAGAGCGCCCAGCGAGAAGGACAAGGCCCGGTTCGCCGCGACAATCGCCGGATCGACGGCGGAGGCTTGCGCTGCCCCCACGTAGATGGCAGGCAGAACGGCGAGCGCACAAGCGGTTTTCTTGAGCATGTGTAAACTCCGAAGCAACTATGATTATTGATAATCTTCCGGAATACCATAAGACTTATGCGGGAACAAGCTCGTCATTTCAAATTCATGGGCCTGCTTCAACGCAGCGGCACGATCACACCGCCCTCGACCTTGAAACGCCGCCCGTATTCGAGCAATGCCTGGCCGAATTCGGTCTGCAGCCGGCGTAGCGTAACCGCCGCGGACGGATCATAGAAGACACAGTCGTAGGGCACGGGATCATTAAGTCCGGAACGCTCCTGCGGCCGAAACGCTTGCCACGCAAGCTCCACATGGCGGTCACCCAAGCCGTCGACGAAGATGACTTCAGCGGCATCCACCACCGCCTGATACTGCATACTGCGGATAGGGACGAACAGATGCGTGGCGCCGCAGCGCCTGAGTAGCAGATGGCCTCGGTTGTACACTTCGGCGGATAGCAGGCGCTGCTCGCGCCGCAGTTCCGGTCCGCGAAAGAACCGTTCAGTAGAATCCATGTTCGCTCCCCCCTCGTTCAGCAGTCTAAGTCACCTGCTTCCACGCCTCCTGCGCAGATGACCGGGATCCGCCCGCGCCAGCGGGAGAGCCGACAAAAGTACCCGGCAGGCCCTATGGCAGACGGACGAACCCTTCCGCTTCCTGATCATAGCCCAGCAACTGACCTGCCGACAGGTCGAAATACCAGCCATGCAGTTCCAAACTGCCGTTGGCCAGACTCTCGCGCACCCAGGGAAAGGTGACGAGGTTGTCCAGCGACAACTTCACCGCTTCCCGTTCACAGCAGCTCGCCAGGTCCTCTTCGACACCGCTCGAATGTAACTCATGCGCGCGCGTCAGTGCCGGTTCGGCCAACGACACCCAGCGCTGGATGAAGCCCTCCCCGTCCGCCGTGTCCGTATCTCCCTGCACCAGGGCCTGCATGCCGCCGCACAGCGCATGCCCCATGACGACGATGTGCTCGACCTTCAATCCGCAGACGGCGAATTCCAGCGCCGCACTGGTGCCGTGGTAGGTGCCGTCGGACTCACACGGCGGTACCAGCGCACCGACGTTGCGAATCACGAACAGATCGCCCGGGTCGCAATCCAACGTGAGCGACGGATCGACCCGTGAATCGGAACAGGCGACCAGCGCGATACGCGGCGACTGCCCCTGTTTGACCAGACGCAGGTACGGATTGCCGGCGCGATAGCTGCGGCGGGTGAAGGCCGAGAAGCCGTCGATCAATTGCTTTATCGGGTCCATCGGTCTCTACGTTCGGTATGGGTCAATCAGGTTCACTTTCAATACTAGACCCCGCACGGCTCAGCTGGTCAGGCTGGCGAACAGGCTGGGCAGACGCTCGGGCAGACGATTGACATGATCCACCACGGAATAGCCGTTGGCGCCGAAGATCCTCGAAACGTAGGCATCGGCATACGGATCGAGCGTCAGGCAATAGGTGAGGATGCCGTCGCGAGCGAGTTCTTCCACCGCCTTCTTGGTGTCGTGGCGCAGGTATTGCGGATCCTTGACGTCGATATCCGAGGGCTCGCCGTCGGAGACCAGAAGCAGCAGTTTCTTTTTCTGCGGCTGGTGCGTCAGATGGTGCGCGGCGTGGCGGAAGGCGGCGCCCATACGCGTGGAATAGCCGCCCTGCATGCCGGCTATGCGCGCGCGCGCATGATCATCGTAAGGCGCATCGAAATCCTTGAATCGATAGTACTGCACGTCATGGCGGCTGTCGGAGGCGAAACCGTGAATGGCGAACGGATCGCCGATGGCGTCGACCGCCCAGGCCAGCAGCGCGGTGGCCTCGCGCGCGAGCTGGATCACCGGTCGATTGGAATCGCCCAGTACCTCGTTGGTCGACTCCGACAGATCGAGCAGCAGCATGACGGCCAGATCGCGCGTCTTGCGCTCGTAGCGGATATTGATGCGCGGATCGGGCATCTCGCCCATGCGCAGATCGATCATGGCGCGGATCGCCGCATTGATGTCGATCTCGTCGCCATCCTCCTGGTGGCGCTTGCGTACGATGCCCTGCGGAATCAGTGCGTCGATGATGTGGCGCAGGCGGCTGGCGATCGGCTTGTGCTCGGCCAGGATACGCTCGATGTCCTTCGGGTCGCCCTTGGACTGACGCTTTTCCAGCACGGTCGCCCAATCGGGGCGATAGAGCTGCACCTGATAGTCCCACTCGTTGTAGTGAAACGGCGCCGACACCGGCTCCTTGCCCTCCATCTCGTTGTAGCTGATCCCCTTGTCCTCGTAGGGAAACAACTCGGTCTCCAGGCGCCAGACTTCCTGCGCGTCGTCGCCGGCCAGTTCGGTGTCGATCTCGTTGACCATTTCCATCAGCGACACGGTCTTGCGCACCTGGCGTTCGCTGGCAGGCACGTATTCGGCATCGTCCCAGACGTTGTCGGCGAACTCCCACACGACGCGGTTATCGTCCCGATAGGGGATATTCAACTGCGTTTCCAGCAGGCGCAGCGAGGGGATCGACAGGCGCTCGTTGAGCCGGTTGTACAGCGTCACGCCGATGTCCCAGGACAGCTGATCGTCTTCCGCATCGGCCGCCAGCCGCTGCCGGAACTCCGTCAACACCTCGTCGATCAGTGGATCGTTTCCAGCCGGAGCTTCGTCACGCAGCAGCGCTGCGGCCACCCCCTCCAGTGCGGCGATCGCCGGATCGACCTCGGCTTCACGCGGCAGATCGTGAAACCGGCTCCACAACTTATACAGGCCGGGAAACTCGCGCATCGCCAGCGCCTCGATACGGGCGTCCTCGATCATACCGACCAGGAACATCTGCACCGGATTCAGCGCCTCGGCGGAAATCGCCGCACGCGCATAGCTCAGATGGGCCGCGGCATGAGCGCAGGCGGCGCGGTACAGCTCCAGCCCGGGAACGCCGTTGATGTCGTCATAAGCATCCGGCACGTGGATCACGCCGTGTTCGACGAAGGACCTCACGCCCTCGCGAGTTTCGTAGTCGCCGGAGGTCGGACGCAGAAAAAAGTCCCGCCCCCACAGCGCGCGCAGGTAGAAGTTCAGCTTGCGCTGGGTGTCGACGAACAGCACGCCGCGGCGTTCCTGCTGCAATATCTTGAGGCTGTCCGGCGACTCCAGGCTGAAGTAGGCGGTCTGCTTGGCGAAATCGCGCGCATAAGCCTGCGCACCCCACAGCGCCCAGCGCCGCAGGCCACCCAGGGTGAGCTTGCCCAACAGCTCATCGATGCGCTCCAGCATGGGCCGCAGCCCGCGCGGCACCTTGGCGGACAGCTGGTGCATCAGCGCCATGTACTTAAGCAGCAGT
The DNA here is from genome assembly GCF_037381185.1 of Acidihalobacter sp. Taxonomy (NCBI): domain Bacteria; kingdom Pseudomonadati; phylum Pseudomonadota; class Gammaproteobacteria; order Chromatiales; family Ectothiorhodospiraceae; genus Acidihalobacter; species Acidihalobacter sp. Next base: position 5,113 of record NZ_JARRQY010000042.1, on the reverse strand, counting down.
TCGGCGTCGCCAAACCGGCGTGCGGCGATCGGCAGCGAGGCCAGCAGCAGACGCACCACCTCCGCGCTGACCATCGACGTCAGCTTCATACAGGAGGTAACCACCTCCGGGATCACGCCGTCGCCGACTTCCTTGCATACGGCGGGCATGGTTTCCAGCCAGGAGGCGACCAGCTTCGGCCCGCGACCCAGTTCGCAGAAGGCGCGTGCGCCCTCCAGATAGTTGTGCTGGCCCTGCGGGCTCATCACCCGCGTAGCGTCCTGAAAATTGGCCTCGAAGACCTCCATGACCTCGGGCGCGCCGCTCTTGATGCAATCCTCGTATTCGCTCAGATCGATCTTCATAGCTCGTCCTCTTGGGGCGGCTCAGCTCCGCGGCGTGCCGGGGCTGCGCATGGACGGATCGCGCACGGCGCAGGCCACCGTGTACTGGCGCCCCTGCTTGACCTTGTCGTAGTTGCCGAACACCTCCCGCATCGCCTTGGCGAAGAATTCACGCAGCCCGGTCACGGTGACCACGTACAGACTGCCCCCGGGATTCAGGTGCATCCAGGCGTCGTAGAGCAGGAGGTAGAGCAACTCGCGCCCAACCTTGGCTGGAATGTTCGAGGCCACCAGATCGAAGCGCCGCTCGCCCACCTGATCGAATCCGTTGCTCAGCTGCGCCTCGCAATTCGCCAGGCCGTTGCGCCGGGCATTGCCACCCGCGTATTCCACCGCCACGAAGTCCTTGTCCACCATCAGCGTACGGCCCTGTGGTGCCAGCGCCGCCAGGGTCAGACCGATCGGACCGTAACCGCAACCCAGATCGAGACAGTCCGCATCGGGCGCCACCTCGACATGCTTGAGCAGCAGCTGCGAACCCTCATCGACCTCGCGCGGCGAAAACAGTCCCCAGGTGGCGTGCAGGCGCAGCATGCACCCACGCAATTCGACCTCGAAAGCGCGATCCTGGCGCAACTCGGCGACGTAGTCCTGCAATGGCTTCATGCCAACTCCCGGCTAGAAATAGGTGCCGACGGCGGCATCCAGCGTGTCGCGCATGTCGGGGTCGTCAGTGATGGGCCGCACCAGGGTCATCGCGCAGGCGGCCTGCGGCTCGATCCCCTTGCCGATGAGTTGACCTGCATACACCAGCAAACGCGTGGAGATGCCCTCATCCAGCCCGTGACCCTTGAGATTGCGGGCGCGATGCGCGATCTGCACCAGCTTGCCGGCGAGTTCGGCGTCGATGCCGGTCTCGTGCGCGACGATTTTGGTCTCCACCTCTGCCGAGGGGTAATCGAAGTCCAGTGCGCCGAAACGCTGCTTGGTCGACTGCTTCAGATCCTTCATCAAATTCTGGTAGCCGGGGTTGTAGGAGATGACCAGTTGAAAGTCTTCGTGCGCGGAGACCAGTTCGCCCTTCTTCTCCAGTGGCAGCACGCGGCGATGGTCGGTCAGCGGATGGATCACTACGGTAGTGTCCTGGCGCGCCTCGACGACCTCATCGAGATAGCAGATCGCTCCGATACGGGCTGCGATGGTCAGCGGCCCGTCCTGCCAGCGCGTACCATTGGCGTCGAGCAGGAAACGTCCGATGAGATCGGAAGCCGTCATGTCCTCATTGCAGGCCACGGTAATCAGCGGCTTACCCAGCTTGTAGGCCATGTATTCGACGAAGCGTGACTTGCCGCAACCGGTCGGACCCTTGAGCATGATCGGCATACGCGCCTGATAAGCCGCCTCGTACAGCGCGACCTCGTCGTGCACGGGCATGTAATAAGGTTCGCCCTGGATTCGATACTGATCGACGTTGATTTCGCTCATTTTGCTCTCCGTTCAAACCTCGGTGCCGCGCCAGCGGCCACGGGGAAACCCCGGAACAAAAGAGGGCTCCTGTCCTAGCGGCCAGGAGCCCTCTGGTTGCCGTATTCCGAAGCGGAGTCTAGCAGACGGCCGTACGCTCAAACCGCCCAGGACACCCCGCCCGGCACTTCGGCATCAGACCGGCTTGCCGCGGTACACCACCATTTCCGCGCCCTTGGACTGAGCGTAGTTGTCGAACCCGATCAGACGCACGTGGTTGTTGGGATGCGCCTTGTGGCAGGCATCGGCCTCGGCCAGGATGCGGTCGACGTCGGTCTCGCCGAACATCGGCAGCTTCCACATGTACCAGTAGTGGCTGAAGGCGTTCTCCGGCTCGGTGTGCTCGATGGCCGGGTTCCAGCCCTTGGACACGATGTACTCGACCTGCCTGCGGATCTGGTCCTTGTCCATCTCCGGCAGGTACGAAAAGGTCTCGAACTTGCGGCTGTCGGTGTCGCCCAGGCTCGACTTGTAGTCCTGCATTTCACTCATGACTGTACTCTCCAAAACGGTTTTCGCATTCGAGGACCGCGCCGGGCATCTTCAGGCGCCCGGCCGGTCGCAGCTGACTGCGCCTTACTTGTGCGCCACGTCGAGCTTGTCGACGGTGTCGAACTCGAACTTGATTTCCTTCCAGGTTTCCATTGCAGCTTTCAGCTCGGGGCTGGTCTTGGCGGCCGTGGTCAGAATGTCCTTGCCTTCCTTCTCGAGCTGACGGCCCTGGTTGCGGGCCTCGACGCAGGCCTCGACCGCCACGCGGTTGGCCGCCGCACCTGCGGCATTGCCCCACGGATGGCCCAGGGTGCCGCCGCCGAACTGCAGCACGGAGTCGTCGCCGAAGATGGACACCAGCGCCGGCATGTGCCACACGTGGATGCCGCCCGAGGCCACCGGCAGGATGCCCGGCATCGAACCCCAGTCCTGATCGAAGAAGATGCCGCGCGAACGGTCTTCCTTGATGTGGGAATCGCGCATCAGGTCGATCCAGCCCAGGGTCGCCTCGCGGTCGCCCTCGAGCTTGCCGACCACGGTGCCCGAATGCAGGTGATCACCGCCGGACAGGCGCAGGATCTTGGTCAGCACGCGGAAGTGGATGCCGTGGTGCGGGTTGCGGTCGAGCACGGCGTGCATGGCGCGGTGGATGTGCAGCAGCATGCCGTTGTCGCGGCACCACTGGGCCAGGCCGGTGTTCGCGCAGAAACCGCCGGTGATGTAGTCGTGCATGATGATCGGCGCGCCGATCTCCTTGGCGTACTCGGCGCGCTTGAACATCTCGTCAGGCGTCGGCGCGGTCACGTTCAGGTAGTGACCCTTGCGCTCGCCGGTCTCCTTCTCGGCCTTGTGGATGGCCTCCATGACGAAGTCGAAACGGTGGTTCCAGCGCATGAACGGCTGGCTGTTGACATTCTCGTCGTCCTTGGTGAAGTCCAGGCCGCCGCGCAGGCCTTCGTAGCAGGCGCGACCGTAGTTCTTCGCCGACAGACCCAGCTTGGGCTTGATCGTGCAGCCGAGCAGCGGACGACCGTACTTGTTCATCTTGTCGCGCTCGACCTGGATGCCGTTCGGCGGACCGTTGCAGGTCATCACGTAGGCGATCGGGAAGCGCACGTCCTCCAGACGCAGCGCGCGAATGGCCTTGAAGCCGAACACGTTGCCCACCAGCGAAGTGAACACGTTCACCACCGAGCCTTCCTCGAACAGGTCGATCGGATAGGCGATGAAGGCGTAGAAGCAGGTATCGTCGCCCGGAACGTCCTCGATCGCGTAGGCGCGGCCCTTGTAGTGATCCAGATCGGTTAGCAGATCGGTCCACACCGTGGTCCAGGTGCCGGTCGACGACTCGGCAGCCACCGCGGCAGCGGCTTCCTCACGCGGCACGCCGGGCTGCGGGGTGATCTTGAAGCACGCCAGAAGATCGGTATCGGCCGGCGTGTACTCAGGCATCCAGTAGGTCTCGCGGTACTCTTTGACGCCCGCGCTGTAACTCTTCACGGCCATGATGGCTCCTCCGTCACAGATGATAATGGTCTATGCGCTTACCCGGCGCCGATGGCGCTACCATGCGGCCGATGAAAGGCAGTATAGACAAGCCTATCATCAATACAATTAAGAGTTTATGATGAAATTCATAAATATTTACTTATGAATAACGCGATGCATATCACCCTACGCCAACTAAAAGTCTTCGCTGCCGCCGCACGCCACCTAAGCTTCACCCGCGCGGCCGAGGAACTGCATCTCACCCAGCCCGCCGTTTCCATGCAAATCCGTCAGTTGGAGGAAAACATCGGCCTTCCGATGTTCGAACCTCTTGGCAGGCAAGTCGACCTCACGGAGGCCGGACGCACGCTGCACGACTACGTACAACGCATCGACGAAATCCTGGCCGAAGCGGAAGAAGTCTTCGAAGGCATGAAAGGCCTGCGCCGCGGACACCTACGCGTATCCGTCGCCTCCACCGCCAACTATTTCGCCACGCGCTTGCTGGCCGACTTCTCCAAACAGTATGCCGAGGTCAACATCAGCCTGGACGTAACCAACCGGGAAACCCTGCTGCGCCAGCTCGCCAGCAACGAAACCGACATCGTCATCATGGGCGAACCTCCGTCGGACATGGACCTCGAAGCCGAGACATTCATGGAAAATCCGTTGGTAGCCATCGCCGCTCCGAAACACCCACTGGCGTCGGACAACAGCATCCCGCTCAAGACCCTGGCGCAGGAACGTTTCGTCATGCGCGAGCGCGGCTCGGGCACGCGCGGCGCGATCACGCGTTTCTTCGAGCGTCGCGGGGTGAAATTGCTGACGGGAATGGAAATGGGCTCCAACGAAGCCATCAAACAAGCGGTGGAAGCCGGCCTCGGGCTTGGCATCGTATCCCTGCACACGCTGGAACTGGAGCTGGAAACCGGCCGGCTCGTCGTCCTGCATGCCGAGGATCTCCCGATTCGCCGGCATTGGTACATGGTTCATCGCCGCGGCAAACGCAGCACGCCGGTGACCCGCGCCTTCCACGACTACGTGCTCGCCGAAGCGGAGCGTCATGTGCGGTTGCCGGCGGATGTAGCGGAACTGAGCTGAGGGGCAAGTTTTGGTTTCGGTTGTGCGCGTGAGCAAAGGCAACTTACTCGCTAACGCTGAGGCCGGTTTCGGGCGCGAATCAGCGTTTCCAGTATTGATCCTACTTGGGTGACGCGCCCGAGTACCTTTCTTTGCACGCCCAAAGAAAGGTACGAAAGAAAGGCGCCCGAAAGGCCTTGTCCCTG
>NZ_JARRQY010000041.1:0-46290 GCF_037381185.1 Acidihalobacter sp. | reverse complement strand
CGCGCCGCGCCTTGCCCTGAACGCACACCAGTCCACTACAGTCGCGAATGGCTCAGGAGCAGAGTGCTTTGAGGGTGCGTTTCTTTCGCCGGTTTCTTTGCGCACTCAAAGAAAAAATCGTCGGGAGCGATTTTTCGCGCCAGCCCCGAAGGGGTGAGGCGCAGCGATGCGTCGAACAAATCGGCTCGGGCGCGTCACCGATTCGGAGCGAATCCTCAACCCTCAAATCGCGCCCGAAACCAACCCAAAGCACTTAACGGAAGCGCCGATTAAAAACAAAAAACCACCAAATTATCAACAGACTACGAAGCCTTTATCAGGAAACTACCAACTCCAACCCATACCCCTGCACCATCAACTGCGCCCGCCGCTCGCCACGATACTCGTTGACGTCCAGACGAAAGGCGAACCGCTCCTCGCCAGAGCCACAATCCAGCTCCATGCCCAACTCGGCATAGTTGAAGGCGATGGCGTCGTGCACCGCGCCGTCGCGCGGATCGCGCAACCGCAGCTTCAGATGTCCCTGCCCCACCTCGCGCGCTGACTGCACCGCGAACACGCCGTCGAACAGTGGCTCGGGAAAACCCTGTCCCCACGGCCCGCCGGCGCGCAGCGCCTCGGCAAAATCCAGGCCCAACTCGCCCGGTGCGAGTTCGCCGTCGCTCCACAGCACCGGCTGCAAAGCCTCGGCATCGGCATGGCTTCTCACCCCCGCGGCGAACAAGTCGGCGAACTCGTCGAGCCGGGCGGCCTCGAGCGTCAGTCCCGCGGCCATGGCATGGCCGCCGAAGCGCGGCAGCAGATACGGATGGCGGGCGGCGATGTCGGCCAGCACGTCGCGTATGTGGATACCGGGTACGGAACGCACCGAGCCCTTGAGCCGGCCGTCGCCACCGGGCGCGAAAACCGCGGCCGGGCGATGGAAACGTTCCTTCAAGCGCCCCGCCACCAGCCCGACCACGCCTTCGTGCCACTCGGGATCGAACAGACACAGCCCATCCGGCACGGCGTCGCCGTCCAGGCGCGCGAAGGCCTCCTCGACGGTCGCCATGGCCTGTTCGCGCATGCCCTGTTCCAGTTCGCGCCGCTCGCGGTTGAGCGCATCCAGGCGCTGCGCCAGCTCGAGCGCCCGTCCCTCGTCGGCGGCCAGCAGGCACTCGATGCCCAGAGCCATGTCCTGCAGCCGGCCTGCGGCGTTCAGGCGCGGACCGACGGCGAAGCCGAGATCGCTGGCGACGATCCGCGCGGGATCGCGGCCGGCCACGCGCAGCAGCGCGCGCAAACCCGGGCGGGCGCGCCCGGCGCGGATACGGCGCAAACCCTGCTCGACCAGGATGCGGTTGTTGGCGTCCAGCGCGACCACGTCGGCGACCGTACCCACGGCCACCAGATCCAGCAGCTCGGCGAAGTTGGGCACAGCCATCCCCGCCGCCTCGAACCACCCCGCCTCGCGCAGGCGCGCACGCAGCGCCAGCATGACGTAGAAGATCACGCCGACGCCGGCCAAGGCCTTGCTGGGAAAGCCGTCGCCGGACAGGTTCGGGTTGACCATCGCATCCGCCGGCGGCAGCGTCTCGCCGGGCAGATGGTGATCGGTGACCAGTACCGCGATGCCCGCCTCGCGCGCCGCCTGTACGCCGGCATGCGCGGCGACGCCGTTGTCCACGGTGATCAGCAACTGTGCCTCGCGCGCCGACGCCTCGGCGACCAGCGCCGGCGAAAGGCCGTAACCTTGGGTGAAACGGTTCGGCACCAGATAGTCGACGTGGCGGGCGCCGCAGGCCCGCAAGGCCTCGATCGCCAGCGCCGTGCTGGTGGCGCCGTCGGCGTCGTAGTCGCCCACCAGAACGATGCGCCATTGCTCGCGCAGCGCGCGGTGCAGCAACTCGACGGCAGCTTCGACGCCGCCCAGCGGGCGATAGTCGGCCAGCCCGCCGAGTTCGCGCACCAGGTCGTCCCCGCAGGTGACTCCTCGCGCCGCGTAGATCCGCTGCAGCAGCGACGGCAGCTCGTCGGGCAAGGTGTGCGGCAGCGCCGGACGGCGCCGCAGAACGGGGCGTACGTGCATCACGGTCTCTCCAATCCCAGCGCTTGCGGCAACGCTGCTTCGCGCCGCCAGCGCGCCAGTCCCCGGCGCCGGCGGGCATCCCAGCGCCGCCCGTCCGCATACAGCAGCACGGATTCCAAGCGGCGTTCCTCCAAGGCCTGCACGAGCGGCGCGAACCAGGCGGCGTCGATTTCCGCCAAGGCCTCCTGGAAGGCTTCGATGTCGTCGTAGGCGGCGGCCCGGCGCAGCGCGTCCAGCCAGACCAGGGCGGCGCCACCGCTGTCCAGCGCCGCATTCAAGTCGGGGACGGACGGCGTCAGTCCGGCCGCCTGCGCCATGCCGACCAGCACGGCATCGCCGCCCTGCACCACGTTCACGGCTCGCCGTCCCGCAGTTGCGCGCGCGGCGGCGCCCCAGAACCACAGCGCGTTGACCGGCGTCATACCCCGCGCCTCGCGCCGGCGGTTGACCTCGGACTGGACCAGCACCATCTGCAGCTCGGCGTAGAAGCGCTTCCATTGCGCCGATTGATCGGCATCGCGGAAATGGAGGCCGACATCCCGGCCGGCCGCCTCACGCGTGCCGGGCAGCTCCGGCGGCACGACAGCGCTCGGCGGCAGAGCGTACCAACACACGGCGTCAGCCACTTCGAAGCACCAGCCGTCCCCGGCGAACATCGCCTGCAGGTCGGCCACGAGCGCCCGCGCCTCGCTTTCCTCCAGTTGCAGATGTTCGGCCTCGACCAGAATTGCCGAGTCGACATCCGCGCGCAGATACACCGGATCGGCGCACAGCCAACCCGGCTCGTCGACGAACCCGTGCGTACGACGGCGGAAACCGGCCGCAGTACCCGTGGGGCCCAGCAGGTCGCCCGCGACAGTCAACCCACCATCATCCCCCGAAGTCCGCCGCGCGGCGGCCAACAGTCTCTGCAGCCCGGGCACCTGGGGGCTCCAGCCGTAGCTTCGCTGCCATTCCGGCAGGCGCGAGTACAGCCCTGGCACGAGGAGATGCAACAACATCGGTGGGGATACATCCAATAGGAAGTGCGAAACGCGCTGCAGGAACCTTTCCCACGTGCACGGATTCAAAAGCGGGATTGTCCGGTCCCGCCCGCACAAGCGTCAACTCGCGCTCTGGATCATGCTGCGCAGGCGCAGCGCGTCATGGAATGCATGACCGGACTCGTCGTTGTCGAAATAGCAGTACACGTCGCCACTACGGGCGAGCCGGTCGCCGATCTTCGCGACCCACTCGCGCAAATTCTCGTCGGCATAGAAACCGCGATAAGCCTCGCCCGGCCCGTGCAGACGCAGGTAGGCAAAATCGGCGGTCTCGACCCCGGGCGAACGTCGCCCATCCAGGTCGTAGCGGCACAGCGCCACACCGTATCGACGCAGCAGCACGTACGCCTGCTCGCAGAACCAGCTTGGATCGCGAAATTCGAAGACGCAGCGCAAACTTGTGGGCAGAGCCTGCAGAAAGGCCTCCAGGCGCTCGGCATTGACATGCCAGCGCGGCGGCAGCTGGAACAGCAGCGGACCAAGCCGCCACCCGGTTGCTCGGCGCACTCGAGTAACGGCGGCAGCGTGCGCTCCGGCTCGCGCAGTTTCTTGCGATGGGTGACGTAGGCACTGGCCTTGAACGCGAAGACGAAGTCTTCTGGCACGGTTGCACACCAAGCCCGCAGAACGTTCGTCACCGGCAGGCGATAGAAGCTGCTGTTGACCCCCACGCTCCGTAGACGCGCGGCGTAGCGCCCCAACCATGCAGATTCGGCAAGCCCCTCCGGGTAGACGGAGACACGCCAATGCGGGGGTACGCCCAGCCAGACGTGCCCCCAGATACAGCCTGGCCCTGTCTGCCCTGTCCTTTCGCATCGTGCGCAGTCCCGGGTACCGTCATTCGGCGACGCCTGCTACCCTCGCTCCGAGTCCCGGCGCAGCGCCGGCCACCAGTTTTTGATGGAGAGCACCGCACGATGCAAGGCGTATTTCTGGATCTCGACACCGTGAACTGCGGCGACCTGGACCTGTCGCCGCTGCACGATCTGCTGCCGGGCACGATGTTTCATCCGTATACCGACGACGCACAGGCGCTGGAACGCATCGGCAATGCGCAGGTCGTGCTGCTGAACAAGGTGCAGCTAACCGAGGACGTCATCCGGCGCGCTCCGGAACTGCGCTGCATCTGCATGGCCGCCACGGGTACGGACAATGTCGACCTGGAAGCGGCCAAGGCACGCGGCGTACCGGTCTACAACGTGCGCGACTACGGCTCGCAGTCGGTTGGGGAACACGCCGTTTCGCTGATGCTGGCGCTGGTGCGCCGCCTGGCCGACTACCATCTCGCGGTGGGCGCCGGGCGTTGGAGCCAGAGTCACATGCCCTTCCTGCTCGATTATCCCATCGGCGAGCTGTACGGCAAGCGCCTCGCCATCGTCGGCCGCGGCGCGCTGGGCAGCACGGTGGCGCGCATGGCCGAGTGCTTCGGCATGGACGTGATCGTCGCCGAGCGCCGCGGCATGGCGCCGCGCGAAGGCCGCGTGGCGTTCGAGGAGGCGTTGAAGTCGGCCGACGTGCTCAGCCTGCACTGCCCGCTGACGCCGGAAACCCGCAACCTGATCGGTGCTGCCGAGATCGACCTGCTGGGGCCCGACGCGCTGTTGATCAATACGGCGCGCGGCGGTCTGGTCGACTCGCAGGCGCTGGCCGACGCCTTGCGCGAGGGCCGCCTGGGCGGCGCTGGCTTGGACGTACTGGATTCCGAGCCCCCGCCTGCCGATCATCCGCTGCTGGCCAATGACATTCCCAACCTGATCGTAACCCCGCACGTAGCCTGGGCCAGCCTGCGCGCCCGACAGACCGTGGTGCAGCAGATGGCGAGTGCGCTGAAGGCATTCCTGAATAGCGAGGATCATCCTCACCGAGTGGTTTAGGGCGCACTTGATCAGATGAGCGAGCGCGACGAGCAACATGGCACACGCAGCGCCCGAAACACATTAAGTGGATAGGCGAGGAAGCGAGCAGCGCGCAACGCCACAGATCGCCTGTGCAACCATTCGATCAGCGTGCCCCTAACTCCCCAGCACGCTGCGCAACCCATCCAGCACGAACTGCACCGACAGCGCCGCCAACACCAGCCCAAGCAGGCGGCTCAGCAGATTGGCCCCGGTCTCGCCCATCCAGGCGGTGATGCGCACGGAAAGCAGCAGCGAGACCAGCGTGATCAGCAGCACGCCGAGGATCACCGTGGCGACGAAGGCGTAATGCAGCGGATCACCGCGCTCGTTCGCCGGCAGCATCAGCATCAGGGTGGTCAATGCCCCAGGGCCGGCCAGCAGAGGGAACGCCAGTGGGAACACTGAGATGTCCTGCCGGTGCTCAGCCTCGATGCGCTCGACCTGATTCGGCGAACGCATGCCCAACGTTTTCGGGAACACCATATCCACGGCGAGCAGGAACATCAGCAAGCCGCCAGCGATGCGGAATGCGCTCAGGCTCACGCCGAGCACGCTTAGCAATCCATCGCCGATGAGCAGAAAGAAAAACAGGATACCGCCTGCGATGAGCGTGCCCTTGACCGCCATGCGCTTGCGGTAGGCTGCGTCGGCGCCGTGCGTCAGCGCCATGAAAACCGGCGCCATGCTCACCGGGTCCACCACCACGAACAACACCATGAATGCCTTGAGATATGCGTCGATCACGGCGCCTCCCGGGAGTGAATTCGCGCCGCGCGGGACGTTGCATCTCGGCGCATATGAAGACAGGGCGCGGAGTATACAGCCGACGTCGCCGCCAACCCACCCCACCCGCCTCGAGGTCTTGCGATCCTCGCGCCCATGCAACCTTGGCTGAGTCCTTATGTCTCAACAGACCAATGCATCGGTAAACTAGACCCAACGCCGAGAGGAGAAAGGTTCACATGGAATACGTCAGACTTCAGCACGCCGACTTGACCGTCCCACGCATCGGCCTGGGTACCTGGGCCATCGGAGGCTGGATGTGGGGCGGCACCGACGAACAGCAAGCGATCGACACCATCGTCAGCGCACTGGAACGCGGCATCAGTCTGATCGACACCGCTCCCGTCTACGGCTTTGGCCGCTCCGAGGAAATCGTCGGCAAGGCGCTGGCCGCATTCGGGCGGCGTGACGAAGTCGTGCTCGCCACCAAACTGGGCCTGGCCTGGGACGATCAGGGCAAGGTCCGGCGCGACAGTTCACCGGCCCGTATCCGGCAGGAAATCGAAGACTCGCTGCGCCGGCTGGGCACGGACCACATCGACCTCTATCAGGTGCACTGGCCGGACGGCGCCGTGCCGTTCGAGGAGACCGCCCGCGCGCTCGAGGACCTGCGGCGCGAAGGCAAGATTCGGGCCCTCGGCGTGAGCAACTACAGCCCTGAGCAGATGGACGCCTTTCGCGATGCTGCGCCGCTGGCCACCGACCAGCCGCCCTACAACTTGTTCGAACGCGGCATCGAGGCCGACGTACAGCCTTACTGTGCGGACAAGGGCATCGGCATCATCGCCTACGGCGCGCTGTGCCGGGGCCTGCTATCAGGACGCATGAGCACCGAACGCAGCTTCCAAGGCGACGACCTGCGCCAGTTCGATCCCAAGTTCAAGCAACCCCGCTTCGCCCAGTATCTGCAAGCCGTCGAACGCCTCGAGGCCTATGCCCGCGAACACTACGGCAAACGCGTCATTCACCTCGCCCTACGCTGGCTGATCGACCAGCCCGGCGTGGCCACGGCGCTATGGGGCGCCCGCCGCCCCGCTCAACTCGATCCGGTCGACGAAGTCATGGGTTGGTCGCTGAACAGCACTGACATGCAAGCCATAGACGCCATTCTCGCCGAATGCGTGACTGATCCGGTGGGTCCGGAATTCATGGCGCCACCGGACAACTCTGCAACCTGAGCATGTTCATATGCCGTGGAGCGCTTGCCGCTCCGCGGCCTTCGTCCGTCGCACATCAGTGGGTCCTCAGTACCCCCACACGGCGGGCCAGTTGATCCTCGGCCAGCGCCGCTCCTCCTCGACGAAACCGCGTATCGCGGTCGCGCGGCGCGTCACGTTGCGTTCCCGCGGCGGATCCATCGGCATGTCGTGGGCGTCGAGAAAGCTCACCACCCGACGTACCACACCGTCACGCACACGGCGCGCGACGCAGGCCCGCTCGAAGTTGGCCAGGCGCACCAGCGTACCTGGCGGATAGATTCCCATGCGCCGCAGGAGCACGTTCGTCACCATGGCATCCAGGCACCTGCGTTCACTGCCGAAAATCTCCTCCAGCGCGTAACGAGGCGAGCGCGGCGGACGATAGTAGCGCCCCGTGACCTTGGCGCAATAGATGTCCGCGACACGCAGTATGCGGGCACCCTTACCGATGTCCGCTCCCGCCAGCGCCGCAGGGTAGCCGCTGCCATCGACATTCTCGTGGTGCTGACGCACGCTCTCCAGCCACGTCTCATCATCGATGCCCGCTCCATCCAGCAACTCAGCGGCCCGTAGCGGATGGGACTGCAGGGTTTCGCGATCGGTGACTAACGGCGGTCCACGCCGCCCGTACAAACTGTCGTGCAGGTCCAACGCTCCCAGGTTCATGGTCAATGCGGCTCCGGCCAGGCTTAGCTGCTCCGCTTCGCCAAAATCCAGATGCTGAGCGAGAGACACGGCGACGAACAGAACATGCAGGCTATGCCTGACACTTGGGCGAGCCAGCGGCACGCGCAGTACGTAGCCCAAACACGCATCCGGGTCAGCGTCGTAGACCGACAGCAGGCCCTCCAGCAATTCGGTCAGGCGCTCCGGTTCCGGTGCCGTCAGAATCTCTTCCGCCTCCTCTCCCATTTCGGACAAACGCAGTAGCGGATTTTCCCCGTTATCAAGGGCACCGGCATCACGGAACAGCAGGCGTTCGGTCAGGTTCAGGTAATGCCGCTCATCTGCGATCACCGCGCCGGCCGGAGCCACGAGCACTCCCGTCTCGGTATAGACGTCCCATGGCAAAGCATGGCCGATCATTTCGGGCTCGATATAGACGGGTCGCAGCACGGGCTTTCCGCTTGGATCGGGAATCGCTCCACGGCTATCAACTGTAGCCCCACCCTGGAAAAGCGTAGTCCGCCCGTTCGGCATGGCTCGTCGACAACGCCACACAGCCACTGCTGGCCCATCGCAAACCAGAACCACAGCGAATAAGATAAGAATTATTTAATAAAATAAGAAAATATTTTCAATAATTTAATTGATCGACTCCAATTAATTTTTATAGTTAATTTAGGTAAAGATTTTTTTATATTAATGTAAACTCATCGCACGGAACGAATAAAAAACCCACTGAGAAAACCCCGACAACCCGTTCCGAAAAGAAGATCGAAGGGAGAGGAGACCGGCATGGGTGAGGTTGTAATAACACATCAAACTTCAATGAGTTATGAATAATTCTCGCAATCATAACGCCGAGTCAAATCAAGCGATTTTATTCACCCCAAGGAAATTCCTTTCAAAATTCAATAATTTAAGCAATTTCTAACGTAGAAATACGCCTGATCCATTCTGAATATAACCATGCGAGCAACCAGAACGAACAAACGAATCACGTCCATAGCGACATCCAAGCTACCAATTCTGACCAGCAACACGGGGGTGTTTTGTGTCAATCAATAGCGTTGTCAAATTCATCAGGCGCCTTTCGTCCCTAACGTTGCTCTTGCTGGGGGGGTGCAGTCTCGCCAAATTCCCCCTGATCGACTCCGCAGGACCGATCGGGCAGCAGGAGTACCACCTGATCCTGATCTCCTTCCTGCTCATGCTGATACCGGTGGTGCCGGTCATCGTGATGACTCTGTGGTTCGCGCGGCGCTACCGAGCGTCCAACGAAAAAGCGACTTATGCGCCCAAATGGGGGCATTCCAACAAGATCGAGGCCGTCGTCTGGTCCGTGCCGATACTCATCGTCGCCGTGCTCGCCGTCCTGACCTGGGTCACCTCACATCAGCTTGATCCGTACAAACCGATCGCAACCCAGGAGCAGCCAGTTCGCGTGGAAGCCATTGCCCTGAACTGGAAATGGCTGTTCATCTATCCGGACGAGCATGTGGCGAGCGTGAACGAACTGGTCATCCCCACCAACGTCCCGGTGAGTTTCCGACTCACCTCCGACACCGTCATGACGTCCTTCTTCATACCGCGCCTAGGCACCCAAATCTACGCCATGGCCGGCATGACGACCCGCCTGCATCTCATGGCCGATAAATCCGGCACCTACACGGGCTGGAATTCGCAGCTGAGCGGCGAAGGCTTCTCGGGCATGCATTTCAAGACCATCGCGACCAGCGAAGCGAACTACAAGACCTGGCTTGAGAAGGTCCGGCAGTCACCGAAGGCGCTCGACTCGCTGACCTACGAACAACTGGCGAAGCCCAGCAGCCACACCCCGGTGACCTACTACTCACAGGTTCAACCGAATGATCTGTTCGCGCAGGTCATCAGCAAATACATGCATGGGCCGACACACGCGGGCAGCATGACGGCGCACACGCTTTCGGAATCCAGCAAGTAAGGAGGAAGCACTGATGTTCGGAAAACTGACTCTGTCGGCCATACCATTCAATGTGCCGATCGTCATGGGCGCGGTCGGCTTCAGCTTGCTGGGAGCCATCGTCGTGCTCGGCCTGATCACGTATTACGGCAGGTGGGGCTACCTGTGGAGGGAATGGCTGACCTCCGTCGACCACAAGAAGATCGGCGTGATGTACATCGTACTGGCGCTGATCATGCTGCTGCGCGGCTTCGCCGACGCGATCATGATGCGCACGCAGCAGGCCATAGCCTTCGGCCCGAATCACGGCTACCTGCCACCGGAGCACTACCAACAGATATTCAGTGCGCACGGCACCATCATGATCCTGTTCATGGCCATGCCGTTCATCGTCGGCCTGATGAACATCGTGGTCCCGCTGCAGATCGGTGCCCGTGACGTCGCCTTCCCGTTCATGAACTCGGTCAGCCTGTGGCTGACGGTCATCAGCGCGATGCTCATCATGGTCTCACTCGGCATCGGGGATTTCTCACGCGCAGGCTGGACCGGCTACCCGCCCCTGAGCGGCCTCAATTTCAGTCCCGACAGCGGCGTCGACTACTGGATATGGTCCATACAGTTAAGCGGTCTGGGTACATTGATGACCGGCATCAACTTCACCACCACCATCCTGCGAATGCGTGCCCCCGGGATGACCTTGATGCGCATGCCGGTTTTCACCTGGGCGATCCTGTGCACCA
Organism: Acidihalobacter sp.; assembly: GCF_037381185.1. Classification (NCBI taxonomy): domain Bacteria; kingdom Pseudomonadati; phylum Pseudomonadota; class Gammaproteobacteria; order Chromatiales; family Ectothiorhodospiraceae; genus Acidihalobacter; species Acidihalobacter sp. Next base: position 35,954 of record NZ_JARRQY010000041.1, on the reverse strand, counting down.
GCATCCTGATCATCCTCGCCTTCCCCGTCCTGACGGTAACGCTCGGGCTGCTGTCGCTCGACCGCTATATGGACATGCATTTCTTCACCAACGGAATGGGCGGCAACATGATGATGTATGCCAACCTGTTCTGGATCTGGGGCCACCCGGAAGTCTACATCGTCATCCTGCCGGCCTTCGGCGTGTTCTCCGAAGTGGTACCGACCCTAAGCGGCAAGAAACTGTTCGGCTACACGACCATGGTGTGGGCCACCGCGGTGATCACCGTACTGTCCTTCTCCGTATGGCTGCACCACTTCTTCACCATGGGCAACTCCGCGACAGTAAATGCGGTCTTCGGTATCGCCACGATGCTCATAGCGATCCCCACGGGCGTGAAGATCTTCAACTGGCTGTTCACCATGTACCGCGGGCGTATCCACTTCGACACGCCGATGCTGTGGACGCTGTCGTTCCTGGTGACCTTCGTCATCGGCGGCATGACGGGCGTCATGCTCGCCATCCCCGGCGCCGACTACGTACTGCACAACAGCGAGTTCCTGGTCGCGCATTTCCATAACGTGCTGATCCCCGGGACCTTGTTCGGCATGTTCGCCGGCTACTCCTATTGGTTCCCCAAAGCGTTCGGCTTCGCGCTCAACGAGAAATGGGGCAAGCGTGCCTTCTGGGCCTGGAGCATCGGCTTCTACGTCGCCTTCATGCCGCTGTACGTACTTGGCTTCCTGGGCATGCCGCGCCGCCTCGACCACTACACCAACCCAGCCTGGCATCCCTGGCTGGTGCTGGCCGAAGTCGGTGCGGTAATGATCCTGTTCGGCATTATCTTCCAGGCCATACAGCTCTTCGTCAGCATCCGTGATCGCGAAAAGACGCGCGACCTGAGCGGCGACTACTGGCAGAACGGCCGCACGCTGGAATGGGCAACCGCATCGCCGCCGCCTTTCTATAACTTCGCACACACTCCGGTCGTGACCGAACGCGATGAGTTCATGGCTCGAAAGGAACAGGGCACTGCCTACGAACAGCCAACCGAATATGAGGACATTCACATGCCGAAGAACACCGGCGCCGGATTCGTCATCGGCGTGTTCGCCTTCGTGCTCGGCTTCTCGCTGATCTGGTACATCTGGTGGCTCGCCGCCGTCAGCGCGCTCGGCATACTCGGCACTCTCATCGCCCGCGCGATGAGCGACGACGTCGACTACTACGTTCCCGCCGACGAGGTCAGACGGATCGAGGAGCAGCGCTATGCGCAACTGGCCGAGGCTCAGCAAGGCGGCCAGGGCGGCGACTCCAACCAGACCCCCATCATCCTCGTTCACCAGGTGCAATCATGACGACCGACGCAATGACTCACGACGAAGTCCATGCCCACGACGGGCATGGACACGCCGAAACCGTCTCCAACACGGTTTACGGGTTCTGGCTCTACATCATGAGCGACTGCATCCTGTTCGCGTCGATCTTCGCGACCTTCGCGGTCCTGAGCCACAACTACGCCGGCGGCCCCACGGGCAAGGAGCTGTTCGACCTGCCCTACGTGTTCGGTGAAACCATGTTCCTGCTGTGCAGCAGCGTGACCTACGGTTTCGCCGTGCTGGCGATGAACCGCATGCAGCGCCAACAGGTGCTGGGCTGGCTGTTCGTCACCTTCCTGCTCGGGCTCGGCTTCATCAGCATGGAGGTCAACGAGTTCCATCACATGATCCTCGAAGGCCGCGGGCCGGATCGCAGCGGCTTTCTGTCGGCTTTCTTCACGCTGGTCGGCACGCATGGAACGCACGTCTCGCTGGGCCTGATCTGGATGCTGATCATGATGATCCAGGTCATGCGCAAGGGCCTCACCACTCAGGTGCAATCACGCCTGGTCCGGCTGAGCATGTTCTGGCACTTTCTCGACATCGTGTGGATCGGCGTCTTCACGGTCGTCTACCTGATAGGGGTTATGTAATGGCACACGAAGCAATCCAGATCCCGGGCATCAGCCACGCCAGCCTCAAGTCGTACGTTATCGGCTTCGCACTATCCATGGCGCTGACGATCATTCCGTTCGCCATGGTGATGTTCGGCCTGGGCTCGCGCCCCTTCATTCTGGCCGGCATCGCCCTGGCGGCCATCGTGCAGATCGTAGTGCACCTGCATTACTTCCTGCATCTCGACCGCTCCTCCGAGCAAAGCTGGAACCTGCAAGCGATTCTATTCACTTTCCTGATCATCGTAATCCTAATCGCCGGATCGCTGTGGATCATGTTCACTCTGCACACACGTATGATGTAACGCATCGAGCCGTCGCCTCACGGCGGCGGCTCTTTTCTCCGAATAACCCGCAAAACGCATTCGCTATCGAAATCACATAAATATAGATACATAAGTAAATTATAATATTCAAAATAAAAGAATTATAGTAATTAATGTTTGGCAAATAAATTTCAATCAAACTTTCCGCGTGTTTTTTTGCTCAAAACCACCCAACACATATAAACTCTGTTTCCACCGCCCAATCAATCCGCGAAAAATACGCATCAACCGGCTGTTTTTAAAGAATTTTTAACCAAAAATAGCGACAAGAACGCAGTGATGACACGTCACGATGCGGCTTTTAATAGCTCAAAACTCACCTGCTCAGGGAGACGCCACCGAAGATGACGAGGAAAAAATTCCCAAACCTTTTCCGCTACCTGGCCCTGATTCCCCTACTGCTTCTTGGGGGATGCAGCTCCGAACATTTCTGGCTATTCAACCCGAAGGGGCCGATCGCTGCCACTGAGCTGTACTACATGATTCTGGACGTGGCGGTCATGCTGATCGTCGTCGTCCCGACCATCCTGCTGACCATCTGGGTCATCTACCGCTACCGCGCTTCCAGCGGCAAGGGCGCCTACGCACCTAAGTGGTCGCACTCCAACGTGCTCGAAGTCGTGGTGTGGGGCGTGCCGATCGTCATCGTCGCCATACTTGCCTACTACTCCTTCATCGGAACCCACCAGGTCAACCCCTGGAACCCGACGGTCATCACACAGCATTCGAAATACGCCAAGGAACAGCCGCTGGAGATCGACGTCATCACTACCGACTGGCAGTGGCTGTTCGTCTATCCCAAACAGAACGTCGCGGTTTCCAACGAACTCGTGGTGCCGGTGAACCGCCTCGTGCATTTCCGGCTGACCTCCGCCTCTGTGACCAACAACTTCTTCATTCCGCAACTCGTGGGCCAGGTCTACGTAATGCCGGGCATGCGCAGCAAACAGAGCATGGTCGCCGCACATACCGGCGAGTATCACGGCCTGTCTGCGGCATTGAGCGGCGGCGGCTTCTCCTGGATGAATTTCAAGGTCAAGGCGGTCACCGAGCAGAGCTTCAAGTCCTGGGTCGGCATCGCACAGCAAAGCGCCTCCAAACTCTCGTACGCCGAATTCAAGAAGTTCGCCAGGCCGACGGTCAATGTCGGCAACAAGGTGCAACTATTCACGAACATTCAACCTGGGCTCCTGGTGCAGGTCATTCAGAACGTGAGGGACGGAAAACTCCGTTACAAGACCCCCATGTTCCTGACCGAGAACATGCTGTCCGACGAATTCAAGAAACACGCGAACTGACGCGGGAGAGCTACCGAAATGCTTGTCGATCTACAGGGACCATGGAGTCCGATATTCGGGCGTCTGGGCTTGCTATTGGACGTTCACTACAACAACCCCGTCATTTTCTTCGCTTTCCAGCTCGTGGTGGTCGGTGGCGCAATCGCCCTGTTCTGGCTGACCTGCGCCAACCGCTGGGGCTGGCTCTGGCGTGAATGGCTGACCACCGTCGATCACAAGAAGATCGGCGTCATGTACGTGCTGGTCGGCTTGGTCATGCTCTTCCGCGGCTTTTTCGACGCGCTCATGATCCGCACCCAGCAGGCCATCGCCGTCGGTCCGGATTCTCCCGGGGTGCTCGGCGCGGCACATGGCTATCTGCCCCCCTACCACTTCGACCAGGTGTTCACCGCGCACGGCATGATCATGATCCTGCTGGCGGTGACCCCGATGCTGGTCGGCCTGATGAACATCGTCGTACCGATCCAGATCGGCGCGCGCGACATGGCCTACCCCTATCTGAACGCGCTGGGCCTGTGGCTGACCGCAGTGGCCGCCGCGCTGGTCATGATCGCGCTGTTCGTCGGTGACTTCTCGCACGCCGGCTGGGTCGGCCTGACACCGCTGACGGAACTGCCGTACAGTCCCGGCGTAGGCGTCGACTATTACATCTGGTCCATCCAGATCGGCAGCATCGGCACCACGCTGGGCGCCGTCAACCTGATCGCCACTATCATCAAGATGCGTGCGCCCGGCATGACCTGGGGCCGCCTGCCGATCTTCAGCTGGACCACCCTGGCCAGCAACATCATCGCCCTGACCTCCTTCCCGGTCCTCGGTGTCGCGTTGGCGCTGCTGACCTTCGACCGATACATCGGAACGCACTTCTTCACTGCGGATCTGGGCGGCAATCTGATGATGTACACCAACCTGTTCTGGATCTGGGGCCACCCGGAAGTGTACTTCGTCGTGCTGCCGGCCTTTGGCTTCCTGTCGGAAATCATCCCGGTCTTCTCCGAGAAGCCCATCTTCGGCTACGTCACTATGGTGCTGGCCTCGATGGCGATCGGCCTGGTGTCCTGGACCGTGTGGCTGCATCACTTCTTCACCATGGGCGCCAGCCCCGGCGTGAACAGTTACTTCAGTATCGCCACCATGCTGGTCGGCATTCCCACCGGCGTGAAGGTCTTCAACTGGGCGTTCACCATGTACCGTGGACGCCTCCGTTTCCCAACCCCCATGCTGTGGGCGATGGGCTCGCTGTTCCTGCTCATCACCGGCGGCACGACCGGCATGATGCTGTCAGTGCCCGCGATCAACTATCTCGTGCACAACAGCGTGTTCGTGATCGCGCACTTCCACAACATGTTCCTGCTGATCGCCTATGCAACCTTCGGCGCCGTCACCTTCTGGTGGCCCAAGGTATTCGGCTTCAAGCTCGACGAGAAGCTGGGCAAGTTGTTCTTCTGGTTCTTCACGGCCGGCACGCTGTTCGTGTTCATACCCATGTACACCCTCGGCTTCATGGGCATGACCCGACGCCTGGACTACGTCTCGCACACCAGCTGGCAGCCCTTGCTGCTGCTCGAACTGTTCGGCATCGCCTTGTACTCGCTGTCGGTGGTGTTCTTCCTGGCGCAGCTTGCCGTGAGCATCCGCGACCGCGAGAAGAACCGCGTGACCGGCCCGGACGCCTGGGGCACCTCGCGTTCGCTGGAGTGGGCGACGCACTGCCCTCCGCCGTTCTACAACTTTGCCGTCACTCCGGTAGTGCACGACCGCGACGAATGGGCCTGGCGCCGCGAGCACGGCCTGATCAGCCTGGTCCCGGACCGTTACCTGGACGTCCACATGCCCAAGAACACGGCTGTGCCGCTGCTGATCGGCGCGCTGTCCCTGTTCTTCGGCTTCGCCATGATCTGGCGCATCTGGTGGCTGGCCGGGGTGTCGCTGCTGGCGATCATCGTCGTGATCATCATCCGTTCGTTCGACAAGGACACCGACTACATCATTCCGGCTGCCGACATCGAACGCATGGAAGCGGAGATTCTCAACCGCGGTGCCGCGGATGAAACCTCCGACGCCCCCATCGGCGGCGGTGCCGGTGGTGCGCTGGCAAGCCCGCGCAAGCGCGACGGCGACTGAACGGACTTCGCCGCGGGCGGGGACACTCTCCCCCGCGGCGAATCGTCATCCGATTAAAGACTGTTTGGAGCATCGACAATGAGTTCACATTCCGTCGAGAACGTCGATCCGAGTAACGTTCGTCTCTGGGACTACGACGACCACGGCCACGACTTCATCGGCACCCGCTCGATCGGGTTCTGGCTGTACATGATGAGCGACGCGATGATCTTCGCCGGGCTGTTCGCGGCGCATGGCGTCTACGTGCACAACTTCGCCGGCGGCTTCACCGCCAAGGAAGTGATCCACCCGCTGAACGCGCTGTGGCCGACGCTGTTCATCCTCACCAGCGTACTGATCTACGGCTTCGGCATGGTCGCGCTCAAGAAAGGCAGCCGCTCCGGCGTCATCAACGCCCTGCTGCTGTCCTTCATCCTGGGCGTTGGCTTCCTGTTCATGGAATGGCGCGAATTTTCCGAACTCGCCGCAATGGGCGCGGTCCCCCAGGTTAGCGGCTTCCTGTCCGATTTCTGGGTCATCGTGCTGACTCACGCCGCGCACGTATTCTTCGGTCTGCTCTGGATGGCCGTGATGATCGTGCAGATCGCGCGCAACGGTTTCAGCCAGAACAACGTCTATCGTCTGCTCAACCTCAAGATCTTCTGGCACTTCCAGGCGGTCATCTGGGTCTGCGTGTTCACCTTCGTTTACCTCATGGGAGGCATCTGATGTCGCATGGTCACCATAACCCTATCGAACACCCCGAAGTCCAGCTCGCGAGCATGGGCGGCTATCTGATCGCCTTCGTCGTCGGCCTCGGCGCCATGCTGATCGCACTGTGGATGGTCGTCGGCCACACGCTGTCGCCCGTCTCGCTGACCACCGTCATTTCGCTCATCGCACTGGTTGCCGTGATCGTGCAGCTATACTTTCTGTTCAAACTAGACCTTTCGAGCACACAGATCTGGCATACCGTGTCGTTCGTCATGACCGCCCCGCTATTCGTCATGTCGGTCGGGCTCACCATCTGGATGTTCCACACTCTGATGGAACGTACGATGCTACCGGGCGTGTGCACCTTCTAGTCACTGACACAGATTAGTCACCAGCACAGAGAACAGCCCAGCATGAATCCCAATCTGCCGCCCAACGCTGCCGAAACCAAACACGTCGTCGAGGGGGAAATGACCCTCGCGGTACGCATCATCGGCATACTCATCGCGAGCATGGTCGTGCTCGCGATCGCGCTGGGAATATGGCGCGGCTTCAGCACCGCCGAGGTGGGCAAGGCCGCGCTGGTGGATGGTCTGATGCTATCGGAAGTAGTGTTCGCCGCAGCGCTCATCCTGCTGGGCAGTATCGTAGAGGGCTTCGGCTACGGGCTGTCGCTGGGCACGCGCTGGCCCTATACGCGCAACATCGTCGTCCTGATGCTGCGCGGCGACCCTGAAGCCGCACACCGGGTACTGGCGACCGCCGTCGGGCTCTGCGCCCTGGCGCTCGCCATCCTGGCGCCCGGCTACACCACCTTCATGGGACTTGGGCTGATCGTCATCACCGCCCTGTTCGGCATGGGTACGCTGTACGTGCTTGCTGGGCGGGCCCCCGCGTTCGTCCACGGCACGCATGGCCTGCTCGCCTACCTGGTCTTCCTCAACTTCCTGTTGGGGCTGAACTACCCGGGCGTCGAACTCCTTCCGTACCTCAAGGTCACGGCGGCGCTGCATTCCATTCTGTTCGCCATCTTCATGGGCGGCATGGTCACGGGACAACGCGGTTTCGGCACGGCCATCGAGCCTTTCCTGCACCCCAAGCGCACTTCGCAGTGGATTTTCGTAATCCACGGCATCGCGGCCCTGATCGTGATCGGAACGCTCGGCTGGTACAGCGCGATCTACCCGGTCGCGTTCGGCTTCGCCCTGCTGCAGGCCGCCGTCGGATTCTTCCTGTTCCACGCGGTGAATCTGAAGCCGAAAACCCCGGGCGTGATGGTGGTGTTCCACCAGATGATGGCCCTGCTGATCACCACCGCAGCCGTTTTACAGTGGCAATGGCATTGGTAAGGCGCAATACGAGCAACATTACGACTAAAGCCCACGTCGACCGGGCCAGAGGCAAATATGAGTGAACTCGAACTCGCCAGCAAGACAGAAACGGACGAACTGATCGGCGCAGCGCCGCCTGCTTCCGCGCCCAGTCTGATCAAGGATCTGCTCACCCTGGCCAAGGCCAAGGTTGTCTCGCTGCTCGTGTTCACCGCCATCGTCGGCGAGCTATTGGCCCCCGAGTTCTGGAAGAACTGGGCCGGCTCGCTCGCCGGCCTGGCCGGCATTGCCCTGGCCGGAGGCGCCGGCGGCGTGCTCAACCAACTGGTCGAACCCGTGCTGGACCAGCACATGCGGCGCACTCACCTGCGTCCCCTGGTCAACGGTCGCATAACCCGCACCGGGGCCATGCTCTACGCGGCTGTGCTGTTCAGCGCCGCCGTGCTCATTCTGAGCATCTGGACCAATCCCACAACACTCCTGCTGACCCTGCTCGGCACCGTCGGCTACGGCGTCGTCTACACGCTCTATCTCAAGCCCAGCACGCCCTGGAACATCGTCTGGGGCGGCATCGCCGGCGCGCTACCTCCGATCATAGGTTGGACGGCAGTCGGTGCGTCGATCACTGCCTTGCCCGTGCTGCTGGTACTGCTGATCTTTGTGTGGACGCCGGCGCACTTCTGGCCGCTGGCGCTCTATTATCGCGAGGACTACGCCAAGGCCAAGATTCCCATGCTGCCGGTGACCCATGGTGTCGAGCGCACCCGCAAGGAAATCGTCAAGTACGCCGTGGCCACGCTAGTGATCAGCCTGCTGCCGACGGCATTCGGCGAGACCGGGCTCGTGTACGGAGCGGTCGCCGCGGCCAGCGGTCTATGGTATCTGGGGCTGACCGTACACCTGCAGCGCATGCCGGTGAATCGCAAGATGGATCAGTACGCGCGGCGCGTGTTCGGACACTCCATCACGTATCTCTTCGTGCTCTATGCGGCGCTGATCGTCGACCACCTGCTGGAACTGACAGGATTGCTGCCGGCCTGGATGTAAGCGCGGACGGCATCGAGAGGCCACGTTGGCCCCTCGCCGGCGTCCTCCTCCCTGACTGAGTTGTCAGACGCTGTTCTCTCGGCTGAAGCCGGGGATAACAGTGGCCGTAAAGCTGATGTCCCCTACGATGGCAGAGATTGATAGGCATGCTCTTTGTTGTGCCCCGCTGCAGGGGCACCACGCGGCAGCGTGCGATGCATGAACCCACACACCGCCCGCGGCCGGAATCGCCCGATAATCCGAATCGCTGGCTACATCTCCCCGCGCTTGACCACCGCCTGCACCGTTATCGTCTGTCCATTGGCGAAACGTAGGGTCAACGGCACCATCTCACCCAGCTTGAACGCACGCTTCGGCTTCATCAGCATGAGATGGTAGCCGCCCGGGGCAAAGTGCAGCTCGCCATGCGCCGGAATGGTGATGCTCATCTGCGGGATCATCTTCGCAACGCCGTTCTGGATCACCGAACGATGCAGTTCGATATGCCCGAATGCGGGACTCGACGCGGCCACGACGCTGCGTGGTTTCGCCCCGTGATTGCTCACGGTGAGATAACCGGCCAGCATCTTCATCCCAGGGGGAGCCTGCCGAATCCATGCTCCGTCGGCGCTCAGACCGCCGGCGGCGAAAGCGGATACGGGCAACAAGGCGAAAAGGGAAATCAAAAAGAAACGTCTAACGGGTTTGAACACCACGATATATCTCCTTAACAGGCCAAATAATTAATAAATTCAGTGGATTATAACGCAGCGAATGTGCCCGCCCATCCATACCCTATTTCTCATACAGACGACGTATTTCTTTCAGCTCCGACTCGATCAGCTTCGGGTAGTGCGGCGGTTCCAGGCGCGCCACCAAATGGCCGTTCGGCGCGACGATGAGAATGCTCGCGCTGTGTTGTATGAGATAGTTCTTGGCGTCAAAAGGGTCAGGTTCACGCTTGAAATAGATGCCGAGTTCGCCGGTAAGACGCTTGATCTCGGCCGGCGAAGCCGTCGCACCGACAAATCGCGGATCGAAGTACGCGGCATAGGCCGCCACCTTGGCCGGTGTGTCGCGCTGCGGGTCCACGGAGGTGAATAGCACCTGTAAGTCTCCGGCGCGATGCGCTTTTTTCAGATCGCCCATGACGACAGCCAGGCGCCCCAGCGTCAACGGGCATACGTCCGGGCAATGCGTGTACCCGAAGAACATGAAGGTCCAACGCTTACGCAGATCGGCGTTGTCGAATACACCGCCGTTCGCCGTCTGCAGCTTGAACGCGGGCATCGCTACGCCATGCGGGTGCTTGGCGTCGATGTAGAGCGTTTCACCGGTCTGCGAGGGCGCGTTGATGCGGCTGATATACGCCGTGAGAACACCCACTCCACCTGCCACGACTGCCACGCCAAGCAGAACAAGAAAGATACGTAATGGCTTACTCATGTTGCTGGGGCCCAGTGGTAGAAATTCATTGAACGAGGCACGAACTCAAAAGCTCGGCGAAACCTTTTTCATCCAGCGCGCCGGCATGACGGGCACAGACGTGCCCCTGGCGATCGAGCACGATGCTCATGGGCAAGCCCTGCAGCTTTGCACCACAGGCCTGGTGCAGCCGATCGGCTGCGCTCATACCGTAGAGCAACGGGTAGCTGACGCCAGCGATACGAGCGAACCTCTGCGCGGCGGCCGGATTGTCGACCGCTATGCCGATCACGCGCAGGCCCTGGGAGGCATAGCGCTGAGCCACGGCCTGCAACGCAGGCATTTCATGCCGGCAGGGTTCGCACCAGCTCGCCCAAAAGTTCAGCAGCACCACCCGCCCCTGCCACGACGATGCCGCAAGCGACCGATCCGACGCGTCGCTCAGTGCCGTGTCCTTCAGCGAACATCGGGCTGTGCTCACGGGAACATTTGCAGTAGCGGGTCGAACCGGTGGCCGCGAAGCGTAGTAATAGCCGCCGTAGCCAGCTGCGGCGGCAACCGCGACACCGGCCAATATCAGAGAAATGCGCCCCATCTAACCTATCTTGATCAGCCAATACCGCTTTAGTGGACACAGATGATAGCAGGGGCTCTCGACCTCTACCAATCAACAGGATTGAAGCCTTCATTAACCGGTTGTTGAAAGCGGTATCAGAGCCGTCCGGATGCGGAAATTGATTCAGCGCCTGCCCGACAGGATCCATCCGCGACGCTTGAAGAACAGCAACATACCTATGACCACCGCGATGATAAGCAGCCAGATCAGGGGATAGCCATAATACCAGCGCAGCTCCGGCATCGCCCAGGGGCTGTGGTCGTTGTTGCCGAAATTCATCCCGTACACCCCGGTGATGAACGTGAGCGGAATGAACAGCGTGGAGATGATCGTCAGCGTACGCATGATCTCGTTGAGCCGGTTGCTGACGCTGGACAGATAGATATCCATCAGGCCGGAAACCACATCGCGATAGGTTTCCAGAAGATCCATGACGTGGATCGTGTGATCGTAGAGATCGCTGAGGTAGGGTCTGAGTTCTTCGTCCAGCAGCGGCTCGTCCTGCACGCCGCGGATCAAGCGACTGATCACCTCGCGTGTCGGCCACAGCTGGCGGCGCAGATGCATCAGCGTACGTTTGGCACTCTGAATCGCCGGCAGGGCGTCGCGGTCGGGCGCGGCCACCAGACGCTCCTCCAACTGTTCCACACTGTTGCCGAAGGTTTCCAGCACCGGGAACGCCTGGTCGACCACAAGATCCATCAGCGCGTACAGCAGATAATCCGCCCCGTGCGTCCGCAGCCGCGTTCGGGACAGGGAAAGGCGCTCGCGCAGCACGCCGGTGCGATCCTCATCCGCGGCATGGATACTGATGACGTAGCCTTCGCCCAGAATCAGATTGAACTGCTCGAGCCGCACCGCATCGTGTTGCCAGCGCGCCGCCGCCAGCACCACGAACACCTGTTCCGGATATTCGTCCAGCTTCGGCCGCTGACCGCGCGACTGAATATCCTCCAACACCAGTGGATGAATATCGAAACGTTCCCCCAGTTCCTCCAGCAGAGCCTTTTCCGGCTGCCCCTGAATATGCAGCCAGGTCACGCCTTCGTGGTTCGCCACCAACTTCTGCATATCATCAAGTCTAGCCTGCTCCGGCTCGTACAGGCTGCCGTCATGGTAATGGACGAGGCTCAAGCGCGGTGGCGCGGCTCCGACCTCGTCGATCAGGGTGCCGGGCGGCAGGCCGGCTCGATGGGCTCGGTTGGTGTGCAACATGCCGGTCTCCCGTCTTGTCAGCTCAGTTTCAAAAGTTGTTCGACCAATGCGTCGGCCTTGATCTCCTCTCCGCTGAGCGCCATGGCCAGGAGTTCACCGCCGATCACCGGCAAGGCCAGAACGACGTCCGGATGCACCCGACGCACCCGCACTAGATTGTGTGCGTCGCTCACCGCCACCACCGTCCTGACCTTTTCATTGACCTCCTTGGCCGCGAGCACGACGAAGGCGTTGTCCGAATCGTCCTCGCTGAGCGCCAGCACCGCGCGTGCCGAGCCGACGCCGGCACTGCTAAGCACATCGGTATCCCCTCCGTCACCGACCACCAGATCCGGCGGCGCCTCGGCGCCCTCGGGCGGGCGCGAGGACCACACGGCAGTCACCGGCAGGCCGCGCGAGGACAGCGCCTTGATCGCATTGCGTGCCAGTGGGTTATCACCCACGACAATGATATGGTCCTTGCGCTTCATGCTCTTCCTCTGGGGTTGCAACAGGTTCATCAGACGCTGGTTCACGATCGGCCCGAGGGTCACGCTCAGCGAGGTTGCGAACACCACCAGACCAAGCACGATGAGTGAAACCGTGAACAGCCGCGCCTCGGAAGTATGCGGCGTAATGTCGCCATAGCCGACCGTCGACATGGTGACCACAGCGAAATACAGCGCGGAAGTGAAATCGTTGATTCTGGGGGAAAACCCCGCGCCCAACACATAGGCGCCCAACACGCCGTAGCCCAGCGTGAGAAGAATTCCCGTCACGGCGAACAAGGTGCCCGTGGCCAGACTGGCACGCTGGAAATACCGCCGCGTCGCCAGCAGCAGCACAAAGAGCACACCGTTGTACGCCAGCACCGACGGCCGCGGATGCGACAGCGGCGTCAGCTCCAAGGCCAGCGTGGCGAGCGTCATCAACAGCGTGATGACCCAGGCCAGGCGCGAACGCCATAGCAGGCCCAGCGACATGATCAGCAGTAGAACGCCGATGACGTCCTGCGGTACCCCCCGTATGGCCAGCAGACTGTAGCCATCGGAAAGTCCGCCAAGCTCCTGCGACGGGAAGGTGATGAGCTGCTGCAGTCTCCCGATAGAAGGAACCGTCTGCACCAGGCCGGCGAGACCTACCGCCAGCGCCAGCGGCACGTGCGGAAACCAGTTCTCCATGCGTGCCGTGCGATACAGCCTGAGCCACAGCTGCCGTATGCGCTGAACGCCCGCACTGCGCAGCTGCGCCTTGGGACTCATGCGCTCGATGTCCTGCGGGCGGCGCCAGTGCCGTGCCGCGATCGCGCCTCAAACACGCCGTATCTCCGCACCCTCAGCCTTCCTCCGGGCGCGTCAGCGCTTCCGGATCGAGCATGCGCGACAGCTCGTCCGCATCCAGATCGGTCATCTCGCGCGCCACTTCGGCCACCGGCCGCCCCTCGGCGTAGGCGCGCTTGGCGATCGCGGCCCCACGTTCGTAGCCGATCACGGCGTTCAGGGCCGTCACCAGGATCGGATTGCGATTCAGCGCCTCGCTCAGGCGTTCGGCGTTCACCGTGAAGCCGGCAATGGCCTTGTCCGCCAACAGGCGAGACACGTTGGCCGACAGACGGATGCTCCGCAGCAGATTGTCGGCAATCATCGGCAGCATGACGTTGAGCTGGAAATTTCCGGCCTGCCCGCCGATGGTGATTGCGGCATCATTGCCGATGACCTGGGCGGCGACCTGGCAGACCGCTTCCGGGATCACGGGATTGACCTTGCCCGGCATGATGCTGCTGCCCGGCTGCAATGCCGGCAGACGGATCTCGCCCAGGCCCGCCAGCGGCCCCGAGTTCATCCAGCGCAGGTCGTTGGCGATCTTCATCAGCGCCGTAGCCAGCGACTTCAGCGCCCCGCTCGCGGCCACCGCCGCATCCTGCGAACTGAGCCCCTCGAAACGGTTGTCATTGGCGTGGAACGCCACGCCCGTCCGGGCTGCCAGCCAGGCGATGGCGACCTTGGCGCCGCCCGGCGCGGCATTGATGCCGGTACCGACCGCAGTGCCGCCCAATGCCAGGGCCTGCAAGCCTTCGGCAGCGTAGGCAATGCGCAAGCGCGCGTTGCGAACCTGCGCCACCCAACCGCTAAGCTCCTGATCCAGGCGCAGTGGCATTGCATCCATCAGATGCGTACGGCCGGTCTTGGTATAGCCCTTGAGTTCCTCTGCCCGGGCCAGGATGGACCGCTCCAGGTGTTCCAGAGCCGGCAGCAGGTTTTCGTGCACCAGCAGCGCCGCCCCCACGTGGAGCGCAGTCGGAATGACGTCGTTGGAGCTTTGGCCGTAGTTGACGTGGTCGTTTGGATGAACCTCCTGTCCGCAGTCCGCCGATGCCAGATGCGCGATCACCTCGTTGGCGTTCATGTTGCTGCTGGTGCCGGAACCGGTCTGGAACACGTCGATCGGGAAATGTTCGTCGTATTCGCCGGCGGCGACCGCCAATGCCGCCGTGCAGATGGCCTCGGCGCGCGTTTCGTCCAGCGTGCCGAGCTGCCGATTGGCCTCGGCGCAGGCGGCCTTGACCAGTCCCAGCGCGCGGATGAAACCGCGCGGCATGCGCTGGCCGCTGACCGGGAAATTGTCGACCGCACGCTGCGTCTGTGCGCCCCAAAGCGCCAACGCCGGCACGCGCAGTTCACCCATGCTGTCGTGTTCGATGCGATAGTCCTGTTCGCTCACCGGTCTTCGCCTCCGTGCTTGGACTGTTTGCGTACTGGCGACCGCGGGCTGTAGCGGCGCCGCTGTGGGCAAGTATAGGGCAATCCGGGCTCGTCCCATCCACAGAACGGGAAACCCGAAGGGACCGCCAACCGAAACCCGCAGACCTTCGGATCACGCACAAAACAACCGCTGATAGCCTCAGGTATAATTCTGCCCCCTCAACTCCATCTACAGACAAACGAGGCCCGCTGATGGAACTCAGCCCGCTCACCGCCCTATCCCCCGCCGATGGCCGCTACGCCGCCCAGACCGAACCGCTGCGTGCCGTGTTCAGCGAATACGGCCTGATCGCCGCTCGCATCCAGGTCGAAGTGCGCTGGCTGCAGGCGCTGGCTGACGAACAGGGCATCGCCGAAGTCCCGGCCCTGCCGTCCGGCGCCATCGAAGTCCTCGAATCCCTGCTGGATCGCTTCAGCCCCGACGAGGCCGCTGCGGTAAAGGAAATCGAACGCACCACCAACCATGACGTCAAGGCGGTCGAGTACTACATCAAGCAGCGCATTTCCGAACAGCCCGATCTGGCCGCAGTGAAGGAGTTCGTGCATTTCGCCTGCACCTCGGAAGACATCAACAACCTTGCCTACGGCATCATGCTCAAGCGCGGACGCGACGAGGTGCTGCTGCCGGTGATGGACGAGATCGTCGGCCTGTTGCGCGATATGGCGCACCGCTTCGCCGACCAGCCCATGCTCTCGCGCACCCACGGCCAGCCGGCCAGCCCCACCACGCTGGGCAAGGAACTGGCCAACGTCGTCGCCCGACTCGAGCGCCAGCGCGAGCAAGTCGCCGGCGCGCCGATCCTCGGCAAGATCAACGGCGCAGTCGGCAACTACAACGCACACACCGTGACCTATCCCGAAGTCGACTGGACCGCCTTCGCAGAGCGCTTCGTCACCGGCCTGGGCCTGAAGTGGAACGCCTACACCACGCAGATCGAACCGCACGACTACGTCGCCGAGCTATTCGACGCGGTGGTGCGCTTCAACACCGTGCTGCTCGACCTGGCGCGCGACATCTGGGGTTACATCTCGGTCGGCTACTTCCGCCAGCGCGTGATCGAGGGCGAAGTCGGCTCCTCCACCATGCCGCACAAGGTCAACCCGATCGACTTCGAGAACGCCGAGGGCAACATCGGCGTGGCCAACGCGGTGCTGGAACACCTGGCGCGCAAACTGCCCGTGTCCCGCTGGCAGCGCGACCTCACCGATTCCACGGTGCTGCGCAACCTCGGCGTCGGCCTGGCGCACAGCCTTATCGCCTACCGCGCCCTGCTCAAGGGCCTGGGCAAGCTGGAAATCGACGAGGCACGCCTGGCCGCCGACCTCGAAGCCAACTGGGAGGTACTGGCCGAACCGGTCCAGACGGTGATGCGTCGCTACGGCCTGCCCAACCCCTACGAGCAGCTCAAGGCGCTCACCCGCGGCCAGCGCGTTGACGCCGAGGCGCTCAGTGCCTTCATCGAGGATCTCGACCTGCCGGAGGAAGCCAGGGCCGCACTGCGCACGCTGACCCCGGTGCTGTACACCGGCACGGCCGCGGCCCTGGCACGCGACATCTGATGTCCGGCGCCGCCCTGCTCGGCGGTCTCGATCCCGCCGAGTTCCTGCGAGACTACTGGCAGCATCGCCCGCTGCTGGTAAGGCAGGCGATGCCTGACCTGGCATCGCCGCTCAGCCCTGACGAACTGGCCGGCCTCGCGCTGGAGTCCGAAATTCCTTCGCGCCTGGTGCTGGAACACGGCGCCACGCCCTGGGAAGTCCGCTACGGGCCGTTCACCGAGCAGGACTTCGCCCAACTGCCGCCGACGCATTGGAGCCTGCTGGTCACGGACCTGGAGAAATTTGTTCCCGAACTGGGCAGCCTGGTCGAACCGTTTCGCTTCGTCCCGGACTGGCGCATCGACGACCTGATGATCAGCTACGCGCCGCCACAGGGTTCGGTCGGCCCGCATACCGACGCCTACGACGTCTTCCTGCTGCAGCTCCACGGCCACCGCCGCTGGCAGATCGACACCCGCCCGGTCGCCGCGGACAACCGCCTGCCGGACACGCCGCTCAGCATCATGCGCGAATTCGAAGCCGAGCAGGAATGGCTGCTCGCCCCCGGCGACATGCTCTACCTCCCGCCCAACGTCGCGCACTATGGCGTTGCGCAGGACGACTGCATGACCGCCTCCATCGGCTTCCGCGCCCCCAGCCAGAAGGATCTCCTCGGCGCCTGGCTGGACGACAGAGTCGCCGCACTCGACCCCGAGCGCCGCTACGCCGATCCCGGGCTCTCCCCCCAAGGCAATCCTGGCGAGATCAACCGGCAGGCGCGTTCCCGCGCGGTTGCGCTGCTGCGCGAAGCCCTGGCGGCCGACGACGACGCGCTTGCGCACTGGTTCGGCTGCTATGTCACCGAACCGCACGTCGATCTGGCGTGCCTGTATCCGGCCGCCCGCGAATGGACTTCCGCCGGCCTGCGCCGACACCTGCAGGAAGGCACGGAGCTGCTGCGCAACCCCGCCGCACGCCTGGCGTGGTTCCGGGACGACCGGCAACTGCACTGTTTCGCCGACGGCGAAGCGCGCAGTCTGCCGCCCGCGGCCCAGCCTCTGGTCGAATACCTCAGCCTCGAACACCGCTATCCCGCCGCAGAACTGCTCCAACGCATGAACGATACCGGCGCAACGCTGCTGATCTGGCTGCTGCAGCGCGGCATTCTCGAACTCCCGGAAAACGACGATGAGTGAAAGGCCGCAGGTGCGCGTCCGCCTGGTCTCCTGGCACGAGCAGGCCGCATCACTGTCCCATGTACGCGAAACGGTCTTCGTTCACGAACAGGGCGTACCGCCCGAACTCGAACTCGACGAACATGACGCCGCCGCGGTGCACGCGCTGGCCGAAGACACCGAGGGCCGGCCGGTGGGAGCGGGCCGCCTGCTCCCTGACGGACACATCGGCCGCCTCGCCGTACTCTCCGAAATGCGTGGTCTGGGCCTGGGACGCGTGCTGCTTGACACGCTCGTCGATACCGCAAGGCAAAACGGGCATGAGCAAGCCGTCCTCAATGCCCAGGTCCAAGCCCTCGATTTCTACCTGCGCGCCGGCTTCATCGTTAGCAGCGAACCGTTCATGGAAGCAGGTATCGAACACCAGGAGATGAGAAAACCTTTGCAAAACGGCTAGCCGACAAACGGACCGCGTTGTAGGCTAGTTCTTTTGTGCGCGCTGCGGCGCGATACGCCCCCAGACCATGGATTTAGGATTTCAATCAATGAAGATACGCCTTGCCCGCCCAAGCCTCGCCCTGCTGCTGGGCCTGGGTCTGCTCACCGGCTGCCAGGTCCAGACCGACAACGCCAAGACCTCGGCCGGCACCTCATCCACCGCCTCCACTCCCGCCTCGCCTGCCGTGGCCACCGTCAACGGCAAGACGATCACCGAGGCCGATTTGACAGCCTATCGCATGCTGCGCGCCGGGCAGATGCCCAATGTCGATCTCAGCAACAAGGCCCTGGTCCAGGAACTCGTCGACATGCGCCTGCTCGAACAGGCTGCGGTCAAGGAAGGCATGGCGGACAAACCGCAGATCAAGGCCCAGATCGATCAAAACCGCGCGAACATCCTGATTCAGGCGCTGTTGCGCGAGAAATTCGGCGCTCCAACTTCGCCGAGCTGGCCAAGAAGGACTCCATCGCCCCGTCCGCGCCCAAGGGCGGCGAACTCGGCTGGTTTACCGCCCAGACCATGGTCGCCCCCTTCTCGCAGGCCGTCGAAAAGTTGAAGAAGGGTGAATACACCAAGACCCCGGTGCATACCCGCTTCGGCTGGCACGTGATCCTGCTCCAGGACACGCGCAAGATGAATCCGCCGCCCTTCGATCAGGTCAAGTCGCGCATCCGCGCCATGCTGACCCAGCAGGCGATTCAGAAGTACGTCACGGATCTGCGCGACAAGGCCGACATCAAGATCGACGCGCCTGCTGTGCCGCCGGCCAATACCACCGGATCAACGCCCCCGGCCGTGTCGAAAGACACGACCAAGTAGCTCTAGCTGAATTTCGCCCTCCCCCCGGTGCAACCACCGACCGGGGACGGGCGAAAGTGCGGATAGCGCCGAGGAAGATTTCGATGGAAGACCAGCAACTGGCAAGTGCGGTCCAGAAGATATTCCTGGCCCGCACACGCCGCGGAAGAATCTTCAAGACGACGGTGTTCTGGATAACGCTGTTCGTGATGTTCGTCATCCCGCTCGGACCCATCGTGCTCTATTTCATGTGGAAACATGGGGACAGAGTCGCGGCGGAGAACGCTGCGGCGCTGGCTGCCGCGGCGCAGGAACAAGACCGCGAATCGACCCAAGAGAACGCTAACGCAGCATCCTCCGAGGCCGCCGGCCAACCTTAGGGCCGAATTACGCTATTGCACGGTGCGCTGCGACATGCTCTGTCCGGCGCACCTTTTATTCGCAGCCTTCGAGCAACTGCTCGCGCGTCAACGCAAACACGCCGAGCCCACCCCGCTCGAAATCCAGCCAGGTAAACGCGCACTGTGGCTGCCGCTCGCAAAGCGCGGCCGCACTGTTGCCCACCTCGACGACCAGTACGCCACCCGGATTGAGATGCGCCGCCGCCTCTCTGAGCATCGGCAGCACCACGTCCAACCCCTGCTCGCCGGCTGCCAGCCCGAGTTCGGGCTCGTGCCGGTATTCCTGCTCCAAGGCATCCATATCCTCACGGTCGACGTAAGGCGGATTGCTCACGATAAGGTCATACCGCTCGCCGGCCAGGGATGAGAAGAGATCCGAACGGACCGCACGCACCCGCTCCTTGAGATCGTGCCGGGCGATGTTGATCTCAGCCACCGCCAGCGCATCGGGCGAAACGTCGACCAGATCCACTTCCGCTTCCGGAAACGCATACGCGCATGCAATGCCGATGCAACCGCTTCCGGTGCCGATGTCAAGCACGCGCCGCACCGCCTCCGGCTCGACCCAGGGTTCGAAACCCTGCTCGATCAATTCGGCAATCGGCGAACGCGGCACCAGCACGCGCTGATCGACATAGAACGACAGACCCGCAAACCAAGCCTCTCGGGTCAAATAGGCCGAAGGCAGACGCTCGTCGACCCGTCGGCGTAGCAGACTCAACACCGCCTCACGTTCGGCCGGCGTCACCCGTGCGTCGAACCAGGAAGCGGAGGTATCGGGCGGCAGGTGCAACGCGTGCAGCGTCAGGTATACCGCCTCGTCCAGCGCGCCGCCCATCCCATGTCCGAAACCCAGTCCGCTCTCCCCGAAACGGCTGGCACCCCAGCGCATCAGATCGCGCAAAGTAGTCAATTCCTCGATATCCGCTACTGCCATCGTGTTGTCCTCGATTTCGACGATCCGGCCGCCCGCGGCCGGCGCGGTAGGTTATTGCATGTCGCTGTGGAATAATACCGGCCGCTTTGCGGCGCCGGACCGCACTCGCCCCACCCGCCAGACCGGATACGACCCCGACATGCTTGCCTATCTCAAATCCTGGCCGCTTTACGCCCTGCCCCACCATGCGCTATCGCGGCTGATCTTCCGTGCTACGCGCATCCGTTCTCCGCTGGTCGTTCCCGTCATTCGCTGGTTCGTGAAGCGCTACCGGGTCGAGCTGGGCGATGCTGAAAATCCGGATCCACGCTCCTATTCGACCTTCAATACATTCTTCACCCGCGCCCTGCACCCAGGCGCTCGGCCGCTGCCGGAATCCGAGAGAGCCATCGCCTGCCCGGTGGACGGCACGGTCAGCGCGATCGGCGCCTTGGACGGTGCGCGCGTGTTGCAGGCCAAGGGGCGCGACTATTCGCTCGTCGAGCTGCTGGGCGGGGAGCGCAACGCGGCGCCCTACCGCAACGGCCATTTCGCCACACTGTACCTGTCGCCCCGCGACTATCACCGTATCCACATGCCGGCGGACGGCACGCTCACACGGATGACCTACGTTCCCGGCCGGCTGTTCAGCGTCGCGCCGCACACCGTCGCGACCATCCCCCGGCTGTTCGCCCGCAACGAACGCGTAATCGCCCATTTCGACACCGCACTGGGCCCGATGGCCGTAATCCTGGTCGGGGCGATAAACGTCGCGGCCATCGAAACCGTCTGGGCCGGCCTGGTCACGCCGCCGCCCGGCAAGACCATGCGCGAGACCGAATACGTGGTTCAGGGCGAGGGCGCCGTACGGCTGGAGCGCGGCGCCGAACTCGGCCGCTTCAACATGGGCTCGACGGTGATCCTGGTTTTCCCGCCGAACACCATGGAATGGGATGAGGAACTGCGCACCGGCTCGCCGCTGCGCATGGGCGAGACGATCGGCAACGCCGTTGGCGACGCGTCCTGACAGGCCATTCACGCCCCCGATTCGTCAGTTCGCTGTTTACCGAACCCGTAGGAGTTGCTCGGTTCCCGTAGGTTGGGCTGAGCGCCGCGAACCCCAACATGACCTGCACCGCCCGCGTTGGGGTGCGCTTCGCTTACCCCAAGCTACACCTTGGTTCAGAGCAATGACCCTCACGCGCGTGCCCAGGGGAAAGCCACCACCTGGTCGATACGCTCCCAGCCACCCAACCACATAAGCAGACGGTCCAAGCCCAGCGCCACACCCGCGCAATCCGGCAGATCGGCCTCCAGCGCCGCCACCAGACGCCCATCCGCAGGCACGCTGCCCTGCCCGCGCAAATCACGTTCGCGATTGTCCGCCTCGAAACGCGCCGCCTGCTCGCGCGCATCGGTCAGCTCGTGAAATCCGTTCGCCAGTTCCACCGGTCCCGCGAAGACCTCGAAGCGCTCGGCGACCGGCGGCGTGCCGGGCCGCACCCGCGCGAGCGCGGCCTGACTGGCCGGATAGTCGTCGATCACCGTCAGCGTTTCGGGCGCAAATGCCGCCGCCACGCTCTCGCTGAACAGCAAATCCAGCCAACCGTCGCGCCCGAGATCGCCGACCACATGCAAGCCCTGGGCGCGCGCAACGGCATTCAGTTCGGTGCTGGTCGCAGCATGGGGATCCAGCCCCAGCGCCTCGCCGAAAGCCTGCGCATAGCTCAACCGCCGCACCACGGCCGGCGCTGGACGTTCCAGAGCCTGCGCCACGGCACCGATCAATTCGACCACTTCCTGCGCCAGACGCTCCGCGTCCCAGCCAAGGCGATACCATTCCAACAGGGTGAACTCGGGATTGTGGTAACGACCGGCCTCGTCTTCCCGGAATACGCGGCAGATCTGATAGATATCCCCGCTGCCGGCTGCCAGCAGACGCTTCATCGGAAACTCGGGAGAAGTGTGCAGATAGCGCATCCCCGGCCCCGCCGGAACAGCGAAGCTCTCGATCTGCACATCCGTCGCGGCAGCCTGCGACAGCGCCGGCGTTTCGACTTCCAGCACACCTGCGTGCGCGAAAAAAGCCCGTATGCCGGCCAGCATACGGGCTCTCTGCCGCAACGCCTCGAGCGAGGCCGTCGGCGGCCAGTCCTGCGCCTGCGTCACCCGCGCAGATCCCTACTTGACGCGGGAGACGTATTCGCCGGTACGGGTATCGACCTTGAGCACTTCGCCTTCTTCGATGAACAGCGGCACCTTGACCACGGCACCGGTCTCCAGCACGGCGGGCTTGGTGCCGCCGGTGGCGGTGTCGCCGCGCACGCCCGGATCGGTTTCCACGATCTTGAGTTCGACGAAGTTCGGCGGCGTCACGCTGAGCGGCTGGTTGTTCCACAGCGTAACCACGCAGACATCCTGCTCCTTGAGCCACTGCTTGGCGTCGGCCACCGCGGCGTCTCCGGCCGCGTACTGCTCGAACGTATCCGGCACCATGAAGTGCCAGAACTCGCCGTCGGTGTACAGGTACTGCATGTCGACGTCGAGCACGTCCGCCGCTTCCACGCTGTCGCCCGACTTGAAGGTCTTGTCGATGACGCGTCCGCTTCTCAGATTGCGGATCTTGACGCGGTTGAAGGCCTGTCCCTTGCCGGGCTTGACGAACTCGTTGTCGACGATGGTGTAGGGATCCCCATCGAGCATGATTTTGAGGCCGCTGCGAAATTCATTGGTGCTGTAGGTCGCCATGATGTCCTCTCGATAAGGCGAGATAGTTGCGTTGGGCATCTGCGCCTGCGCGCCCGAACGGCCGCGATCCTGCGGCGAATCGTGACGGTTTCCGGCGATGCCCGTTAAAATAAGCCGCATATGATACCCGTAAGCGCCCTCCCGCTGAACACCGCCTCCGATTGGCAGGCCGCACTGCGTAGCGCCATCCGCGATCCACGCGAGCTTCTCGTCCTTCTCGGCCTGCCCGAAACGCTGCTCGAGGCCGCCTGCGCCGCGGCCGAGGACTTCCGTCTGCTGGCACCGCGCGGCTATGTCGCGCGCATGCGCCCCGGCGATCCGCACGACCCACTGCTGCTGCAGGTGCTACCCCAAGGGCGGGAACTGATCGCCGCTTCCGGCTACGTCAGCGACCCCGTCGGCGACCTCGCCGCCGAGGCCACGCCCGGCGTGCTGCACAAGTACCACGGCCGCGTGCTGCTGATCACCACCGGCGCCTGCGCCGTGCACTGCCGCTACTGCTTCCGCCGCCATTTCCCCTACTCCGCATCCAATCCGGCGCGCGACACCTGGCGCGAAGCCCTCGAGTATCTGCACGCGCATCCCGAGGTCGAGGAAGTGATCCTCAGCGGCGGCGACCCGCTGGTGCTCGACGACGACAAGCTCGCCGCCCTGGCAGGCGAATTGGAGCACGTACCGCACTTGCGCCGCCTGCGGCTGCATACGCGGCTGCCGATCGTGCTGCCCGAACGCATCGACGATGCCCTGCTGGGGTGGATGCACCGCAGCCGACTGCAGATCGTCTGCGTCGTGCATGCCAACCACGCCAACGAACTCGACGACTCGGTCGAACGAGCTTTGCGGCGGCTGCGGGACGGCGGCGTCGAACTGCTGAACCAAAGCGTTTTGCTGCGCGCAGTCAACGACTCGGCGCAAGCTCTGGAGCGACTCAGCGAACGCCTGTTCGCCTGCGGCGTGCTACCGTATTATCTACATCTGCTCGATCCCGTCGCTGGCGCCGCCCATTTTCATGTCGACGACAGTGAGGCGCGCGCCATCATGCAGGAACTGCGCTCCCGGCTGTCAGGCTATCTGGTGCCGCGGCTGGTCAGGGAGGAACCCGGCGCACCGGCAAAGACCCCGGCCATTTACTAAGCCGAACATGTCACAACTCGAAGAAATAAACAGCCGACATACGGGCTTATGGCTTCAACCGCGGTATGCTTATAGCTAACATTACCGTCATAAAGCCCGATAAAGAAATGCATAACGTCTGCGGGACACGATATTGATGCTCTGGCCATCGCTCAAACGAAAGAACGCAAACGAAGACGGCACCATTCCAACCAGCCCGCGCGCACTGCGGCGCTGGATCAAGGACCTGCCGCTGGTCGACATGGGCGAAACGGCGCGGCGCTTCTACAACGGCCTGCTCGAACTCAACCGCAGCGAATTGCCTCCCCAGCAGCGTATCGAAGACATGGAGTTGATGCGCGAAGCCGCGCAGACCGTGTTGCGTCACCTGAACAAACAGTTCGTCGCTCGTTCGCTGCCGTTGCCCCCAAAAGGGCGCAAGATCCTGCGCCTCATGCTCACGTTGCACAAGGAACTCTCGGCCGGCTACAAATTGGCCATGCGTGACAGCGCAAAGGCCGGCACCATCGACCCCTCTCTGACGGCGCTGGCCACGCAGCGCGCCATGTATTACATGGGCGAGATATTCCTGCGTTCCGTCCAGATGTATGAACCCGAGCCGGCAGGTCTATGGCACGACATTCACCTGCTCTACGCTTTCGCGGAGGAGCGCGGCGTCTCAGAAAGCCCGATCGGTTCCGGCAAGCGCGGCGCCGCACCGGACAGCAGCGTTGCCCAGACCTATATCCGCATCCTGCTGTCGGCCCTGTGCCTTCCGCGCACCCTGCGTCAAGGTGAAATTGAGCGCCTCAACGCCTTTTTCGCCAAGCATTCGAGCCTGGTCACGATCTCCCGCCAGCCGACGCCCGATGCACGCAACGGCGTCTATCTCGCCAATCTGGAACTCGACCGGCCACCGGCCTACATGGTGCTCAGCGAGACGCCGGCGATGCACAGCGTGCGCGCCTTCAACCTGGGCAACCTGCTCGGCTATTTGCGTGAGAGGATTCAGACCGACAGCGCCGGCGGCAAGGAAGGCCTCACGCCCGACCTCATCCGGCGCATCTACAAGAACCTGACCAGCAACAGCAAGCGGCGCTTCGCCCGCAACGACCGTGACGAAACCATCTATGTCGCCATCGGCCTCAACCAGATCAACCGGGCGATCGACGCCGATCAGGATCTACCACCGCGCGGCCTGCGCCTGACCGCCCCCGGCATGGAAATATCATCGGGCATCTTCAACCTCCAGACCATCGACAATGAATTACGTGGTGGCGACAAACGGGATGACTATTACGATCCCAACGCGACCAGCGAAGATATCTGGGGCCTGGTGGTCAACGACTCGATCTGGGAACAGGATCGCACCGAAAGACTTGTGCAAAATCGCCAGCCGGTCGTGCCGCTGGACGACTTTGCCACCCCCAGCGCCTGGTCGACCTGGCAGCTGTGCAATGCCAGCCCCGGGGGCTTCGGCATCCGTTGGGACAGCGACCAGCCGGCGCGCGCCCAGGTCGGAGAAATCATCGCCCTGCGCGAGCGCGAGGGCTCACATTCGGCCTGGCGCATCGGCGTCATCCGCTGGATGCATTTCGTCTCCGAGCGCGGACTGGAAGTCGGCGTACAACTGCTCGCCGCACAATGCGTCCGCGCAAGCCTGCGGGCAGATAGCACCGACTCGAACCAGGAAAACCTCATCGACGCGCTGCTGCTGCCCGAACTCGACAGCCGCGACCGGCCGGGGTCGCTGGTGGTACCCCACGGGCAATTCCGCATCGGACAGGCCGTCGTCGCGACCGTGGGCGAAACGACCACCCGCCTGCGACTGCAGGAACGTATGGAATACTCGCACTCCTTCACGCAATACCAGTACCAATGCAGCCTGTCCACGAACGACGATCAACCCCCACCACCGACGCCTGGCAACAACGGCTTCGATTCGCTTTGGGAAAAACTTTAGCTTTAGGGCCTGCCCAACACTCTGACAGACCCTAGGCGCTTATCGAACTCCCCGCAAAACAGGTACAACAACGGCATGGCAGACAACAAGCTCCTGAGACCACTCATCGTCGACCCCGATCTGAACCGGGCCGAGGAACTCATCAGTGCGATCAAGAGCGCCGGCTATGCCGTCAGACCGTTCAGCTCCACCTCAGGGGAAGATCTAGATGAGGAGATCAAGCGCAACAGCCCTGATCTCATCGTGATCGCGCTCGACGAAGTCGGTCTCGATCTGCCGGCATTGTTCGGGCAGATCGAAGCCGCCGGACGCCACATTCCAGTCATCGCCCTGCTCAAGGAACCTCCGGCCGATATCTCGCCCTATCTCGCCGAGGGCGCCGAGGACGTGATCGCGACCACCAACCGTAATCATTTCCAGCACGTCGTCAAGCGCACCGCCACCGCGCAGACCAACTGGCGCCAACTCAAGCGCGCCGAAGCGGCAGTACGTGAGGCCGAGAAACGCTGCCAGACACTGCTGACCAGCTCCAAGGACGCCATCGCCTACGTCACCGACGGCATGCACATCTTTGCAAACCCGCCCTATCTCGACGTATTCGGCTTCAGCGACACCGAAGATATCGAAGGCACGCCGCTGATGGATCTGGTGGCGCGCGAAGATCAAGGGCGCATGAAGACCTTCCTCCGCAACTACGCGCGCGAGGAGGAGACCGAACAGAGCCTGCGGGTCAACCTGGTAACGGTCAGCGGCGAGCACTTCGAAGCGGAACTCGCCTTCAGCCCGGCAACCATCGATGGCGAGGCCTGCACCCAGATCGTCATCCAGCAGCAGGGCGACGCCAAGGAGCTGGAAAAGCAGATCAGCTACCTTAGCCAGCGCGACCTGATGACCGGCCTCTACAACCGGCAGTTTTTCATGGACCAGCTCAAGGAGTCCATTGCTCTGGCCACCCAGGGGCGCGAGAACCGCTCGGTTATCCATATCGTGGTCGACCGCTTCGACCAGCTCAAGGAGAGCTTCGGAATTTCCGGCAGCGACCTGATTCTCGCCGACTTCGGCAAGCTGCTGGATCAATCCCTGCCCGAAGGCGACATCGCCTGCCGCTTCGAGGGCAACCGCTTTACCGTCCTCAGCCACACGTGGGAAACGAAACAGCTCACCGAGTTGATGGGTGGCCTACTGGATACGTTCAGCAACCACCTGTACGAACTCGACGGACGTTCGGTCACCACCACCGCGACGATGGGCGCCGCCATCATTGACGAGAACGCTCCCGACCCCAATGAAGTCCTGTCCCGTGCCGAACGCGCCTTCAAGCAGGCCCTGACGGCCGGCGGCGCGCGGGAGCAGATTTACCGTCCGCGCGAGGGTGAAATGAGCCAGAAACAGCTCGACGAGCTATGGAGCCAGAGACTGCGCAAGGCCATCAAAAACGGGCATCTGCGGCTTCTGTTCCAACCTATCGTCAGCCTGCACGGCGATTCCGGCGAGCAGTACAACGTCTACATGCGCATGCTCGATGAGCGCGGCCAGCCCGTCGCCGCACGCGATTTCATGCCCAGCGCGGAACGCACCGGCATCGCCAAGATGCTGGACCGCTGGGTCATCCACAACGCCCTGAAGCATCTCGCTGCTCACGGCCAGGAAGGCTGCCCACTCAACCTCTTCGTGAAGCTGACTTCCGGCTCGCTGCAGGACCCGGAGATCCTGCCGTGGCTGGCCGACCAGCTCAAGGAAATCCGTATTCCCGGCGACCGCCTGGTGTTCGAACTCAAAACTACCGTGGCCGTCAACTACCTGCGCCAGACGCGCGAGTTCCTCAAAGGCGTCCACCAGCTCCACAGCCGACTCGTGCTCGACGACTTCGGCGCCGGCGCCAACCCCTTCCAGCTGCTCAAACAGATCCCAGCCGACTTCCTCAAGCTCGACTCGGCGTTCATGGATGATCTCTCCAACAGCCCGGAAAACCAGGAGACCATCAAGACCATCACAGCCCAGGCACACGGCGAGGGTCGTATGGTCGTCGCCCAGCGCGTCGAGGATCCCAACTGCATGCCCATTCTCTGGGGTATGGGCGTGAACTACGTCCAGGGCAATTTCCTGCAGGTGCCGTCTGAGCGGATGGATTACGATTTTACGGCCATGGGCTAGGGGCCACGTCCCCCTACTGCCGCTGCCTCGGCTTCAGGCATGCTTCTCGTTACCCACCTCTGATCGGCCGAGGGGACATTCGTTTGTCAACGAATTGTCGAACAGCACCGGACGGTAATGAATGGAGTTCATAAGACGGCGAATAGAGCAGCAGATATTCGGCCTGACCGGACTGGCACTCAACAATATCGACTATGAACACCCCCGAGGCGATCCGGGCCTGTTCGGTCCCGGAAGCCTGTGCTGGAGAATCCATTCGGACTTCCCATCCATGCTGTGCGGCGGTATCAGCGCACTGATATTACAGATGATGCACCCGCTGGCACTGGCCGGCGTCTGGGACCACTCCAATTTCCGCGAGGATATGCTTGGGCGTCTGCGCCGCACGAGCCAATTCATCGCCGCGACTACCTTCGCCTCCACGGCCGATGCCCAGCGTCTAAACGAACGCGTACGCGCCATTCACACCACCGTTGTCGGGGTCGCGCCGGACGGCCGCCCCTACTCGGCGGAAGACCCTGAACTGCTCACCTGGGTCCATGTCGCCGAGGTCAGGAGCTTCCTCGCAGCCTACATGCGCTACAGGGATCCCTTTTTGAGCGAGACTGACCAGAACCGCTATCTGGACGAAGTAGCCAGGGTCGCCGAAGCCCTTGGCGCCGAAGAGGTACCGCGTACCCGGCATCAGGTGGACGCCTATCTCGAGCGAATGCGTCCGTCCCTACTCTATGACGAACGAACCTCGGAGGTACTCAGCTTGGTGCTGTCAGCACCGGCCCCCGGCCGCATGGCCGATCTGGCCCGTTCGCTGATGTCGAAAGCCGCTGTCGATCTCCTACCGGACTGGGTACGAAGCATGAACGGATTGGAACAGTCCGCCGTCCAGCGTGCGGCAGCCCGCTCAGGGATGCATGCACTGGCGCGCACATTGCGCTGGTCGATACGCAATGGAGCCTCGAATCGGGCCTTGCGCAGGGTGCGGAACACCCCCTCGGCATAGCAGTACGCCGCGACAACAGAGCGGGTCGCCCCAAAAAGAAGGCCGCGATAAACGCGGCCTTCTCCGAACCACGGCAGCCCTCGCTGCCGGCGAACCTCAAAACATCAACGCATGGCTTCCAGGGCCGCAATGCGCTCCTCCAGCGGAGGATGGCTCATGAACAGCTTGCGCAGACCGCCGCCCCTGCCGCCGTTGATACCGAATGCCGCCAGCTGTCCAGGCATCTCCTCGGGCTCGTACTCGGCCTGCAGGCGGCGCAGAGCGGCGATCATCTTGCCGCGGCCAACCAGCTTGGCACTGCCCGCGTCGGCACGGAACTCGCGCTGACGCGAGAACCACATCACGATCATCGAGGCCAGAATCGCGAGGAAGATTTCCGTCACGATCACGGTGATGAAATAACCTGGCCCGTAGTCCCGTTCGCTCTTGAACACCGCGCGGTCGACGATATGTCCCACTACGCGCGCAATGAAGATGACGAAGGTGTTGATCACGCCCTGGATCAGCGTCAGCGTCACCATGTCGCCGTTGGCCACATGGCTGATCTCGTGCGCCAGCACGGCCTCAACCTCGTCCTTGCCCATGCCGTGCAGCAGGCCGGTGCTTACGGCCACCAGAGAACTCTTCTTGGTCGCGCCGGTGGCGAAGGCGTTCATCTGCGGGCTGTCGAAGATACCGACCTCGGGCATCGGCAGGCCGGCTTCGCGCGACAGGCGCTGCACCGTCTCCATCAGCCAGACCTCGCTCTGCGAGCGCGGCTGGTCGATGACCTGCACGCCCATACTCATCTTCGCCATCCACTTGGACAGGAGCAGCGAAATGAACGCACCGCCGAAACCGAACACAGCGGCGAGCAATAGCAGACCCTGGAAGTTGATCGCCCCGCTCTGGGTCTGAATACCGTGGATACCGGTGGCTGCCATGATCACGTTGAGCACCACGCTCAACACGACCAGAACGGCTATGTTGGTCCCTAGGAACAACAGAATGCGTTTCATAGATCCCCAGTGCCTCGAATAGTAGTTACGACTGCAGATGATGCGGTCGGGAAGATGAATTTCAAGCGTTTTTACACTCGCTTACAAAGCCCGGAAAAGCATCCTATCACTCCTCCGGCCGCAGCATATCAACCCGCTGGAAGCCACGGGGTAGCTTGTTTCCACGCCGTCCCCGCTCGCCCGCGTACTCGTCCAGCGTCGCCGGCTTGAGCGTCATATGCCGCTGGCCGGAATGGGCGACCGCCGCCTGATCAGAGCGTACCACCGTCAGCGCCGCCAGACGCTCCTCGCCGGACTTGAGCTTGGCCGACGGGATGCCCAATAGCTTGTTGCCCTTGCCGCGCGCCATTTCGGGCACGTCCGACAGCGGGAAGACGAGCATGTGGCCGGCCGTACTTACCGTGACCAGCCGCGAATCCTCGCCGCCGGGCACCGCGACAGGCGTCAGCACCTTAGCGCCCTGCGGCACGCTGAGCACGGCTTTGCCGGCCTTGTTACGCGACACCAGATCGGCGAAACGACACACGAAACCATACCCCTGGTCGGTGCCGAGCAGGAAGCGATCATCGTCGGATCCCAGCACCATACCCACGAACTGCGCCCCGGAAGGTGGCGTGAAGCGGCCCGTCAGCGGTTCGCCCTGACCACGCGCCGACGGCAGGCTGTGCGCCTGGAGACTGTAGCAGCGTCCGGTCGAGTCAATGAACACGACCATCTGATTGCTGCGACCTGGCATCGCAGCGAGGAAGCCGTCACCGCTTTTGTACTGTAAATTGGCCGCATCGATGTCTTGCCCCTTGGCGGCGCGCACCCACCCCATCTTCGACAGCACCACGGTCACCGGCTCGGACGGCACCAGCGCGGTTTCGTCCAGCGCATGGGCAGCGGCGCGGGCGACGATGGGCGAGCGGCGCTCGTCGCCATAGGTCTCCGCATCGGCCATGATCTCGCGCTTGATCAGGGTCTTGAGCCGCGCCTTGGAGCCGAGCGTCTGCTCCAGTTCCGCGCGCTCCTTCTGCAGCGCTTCCTGCTCGGCGCGGATCTTCATCTCCTCCAGCCGCGCCAACTGGCGCAGGCGGGTATCGAGGATGTAGTCGGCCTGTTCCTCGCTGAGCGCGAAACGCGCCATCAGCACCTGCTTGGGCTCATCCTCGGTGCGGATGATGCGGATCACCTCGTCGAGGCTGAGGAAGGCGATCAGCAGGCCGTCCAACAGGTGCAGGCGGCGGTTGACCTTGTCCAGGCGCCACTGCAGGCGCCGGCGCACCGTCTCGGTGCGAAAACTCAGCCATTCGCTCAGCAGGCCGCGCAGAACCTTGACCTGCGGCCGCCCGTCCAGGCCGATCATGTTGAGGTTGACGCGGTAGCTGCGCTCCAGATCGGTGGTGGCGAACAGATGCGCCATCAGGGCCTCGACGTCGACCCGCGCCGAACGCGGCGTGATCACCAGGCGCGTGGGATGTTCGTGGTCGGACTCGTCGCGCAGGTCCTCGACCAGCGGCAGCTTCTTGGCCTGCATCTGGCCGGCGATCTGCTCCAGCACCTTGGCGCCCGAGACCTGGTACGGCAGTGCGTCGACGATAAGATCACCGTTCTCGCGCCGCCAGCGCGCGCGCTGGCGCAGCGAGCCGTTGCCGCTGCGGTACATCGCCAGCAGTTCCTCGCGCGGCGTGATGATCTCAGCGTCGGTCGGGAAATCCGGGCCCTGGATGTGCTCGCACAGCGCCTCCAGCGGCGCATCGGGCTCGTCCAGCAGACGCACGCAGGCCGCGGCCACCTCGCGCAGATTGTGCGGCGGGATGTCCGTGGCCATGCCCACGGCAATGCCGGTACCGCCGTTGAGCAGTACGTTGGGCAGCCGGGCCGGCAGCACCACCGGCTCATCCAGCGTGCCGTCGAAGTTGGGCTGCCAGTCCACCGTGCCCTGCCCCAGTTCCGAGAGTAGCGACTGCGCGTAGGGCGCCAGACGCGATTCGGTATAACGCATCGCGGCGAAGCTCTTGGGGTCGTCCTGCGAGCCCCAGTTGCCCTGCCCGTCGACCAGCGGATAGCGGTAGGAAAAGGGCTGCGCCATCAGCACCATGGCCTCGTAGCAGGCGGTGTCGCCGTGCGGATGGAACTTGCCGAGCACGTCGCCGACGGTGCGCGCGGACTTCTTGTACTTGGCGGTGGCCGCCAGCCCAAGCTCCGACATCGCGTAGACGATGCGCCGCTGCACCGGCTTGAGCCCGTCGCCGATGTGCGGCAGCGCGCGGTCGAGAATGACGTACATGGAGTAGTCCAGGTACGCCTTTTCGGTGAACGCCGAGAGCGGCTGGCGCTCTGCGCCTTCGTGGTTCGCGTAAGCCATTCGTGATCGTCTTCAGCTAATCGTTGATGTGGCGCGGGGCCTGCCCGACGCGGTCGCCAAGAGCCGCCTCGCGGGCGCGCACGATGGCGTCTGCGATCTCGCTGACCGCTTCGCTCAGCCACATGTGGGTTTGCGTACCGGACCTGTAGTCGGCCGGACCGATGGACTGCACGCGCCCCTGGCGCTGCAGCTCGTTGATCTGGCGGAATTCGTCCTTGTGCCCGGAGTTGTACACGCCGTAGGTGCGTCCGCCGCTGCGCTTGACCACGGAGAACACCGGCACGTCGGAAGGCCCATCCGCGATGTAGATGATGTTGCGGAACGGTATGCGCCGCTCGGCCTCGTCGATGTTCGAGTTGACCTTGATTTCGTCGGGATACTTGTTCACGCCCTTGTTGATCTCGAACAGCGCGCGGGTCTTGGTGGTGTTGTCCAGCACGTAACCGATCTGCGCGATCTCGTCGCTGTCGTTGTCCAGGTCTTCGACGAACTCGCAGCCCCACACGCCGCTCAGCTCGCCGGCGATGGCGCTGCCGCGGATGGTGCGGGTGAAGCCGGTGCTGACCACGTAGTGCTCGAGTGTGATGTCGTGCTGCGCGAAACGCGGATCGTCCTTGACCAGCGCGCGCAGCTCGGCGAAGAAATCCGGCAAGCCGGGATAGAACTCGAGTTCGCTGCCGAGTTCCTCGAGCACGGCATTGCTCAGTTCCTTGAAGATGCCCCGGCGCACGTAGGCGAGCACATGGTTGAGATAGGCCATCTCGCCCGCCACCTGCTCGCAGCCGCGCGCCCGGTATTGCTCTTCCAGCGCGTTGACCTCGCTCCAGAAGCCTTTCTCGTCCACCCCGTAGCGGCGAAACAGCGGCGCCTGCATGTAGCCGGGAATCAGCGTCTTGTCGAAATCCCAGACCACCGCAATGATGTTCTGGGTGAACGGCGATACGGACATCAGTGTCGTGATCCGGGTGTTCGTTGCGTTTCAGAGGTTCGCACGCAGCATTGAACTGCGTACGAATCTCCCCGTAGGCGCGGCTGTGCCGACGCTCGGTAGTACCGAGGCGAAGCGGAAGAAAACGCGCTTTTCCACGCGTGCCCACCCGCTCGGGCGCGCTGAACTGTGACGAACACCCGGGTCACGGCACTCATACCTCCGCCAGATTGCCCTTGCGCTCCAGCCACGTGCGCCGGTCGGAGGCGCGGCGCTTGCCGAGCAGCATGTCGAGCAGACCGTCGGTCTCCTCGACATCGTCGAGGGTGAGCTGCACCAGACGCCGCGTATCGGGCGCCATGGTGGTCTCGCGCAGCTGCAGCGGATTCATTTCACCCAAGCCCTTGAAGCGGGTCACCGCGATCTTGCCCCGCTTGCCCTCGGCGCGCAGCCGGTCGATCACACCCTCGCGCTCGCCCTCGTCCAGCGCGTAATAGACTTCCTTGCCGATATCGATGCGATACAGCGGCGGCATGGCGACGAACACATGCCCCTGCGCCACCAGCGGCCGGAAGTGGCGCACGAACAACGCGCACAGCAGCGTGGCGATATGCGCGCCGTCCGAATCGGCATCGGCCAGAATGCACACCTTGCCGTAGCGCAGTCCGCCGAGGTTGCCCGAACCGGGCTCGACGCCCAGTGCGACGGCGATGTCGTGCACCTCCTGCGAGCCCAGCACCTGCGCCGAGTCGACCTCCCAGGTGTTCAGGATCTTGCCGCGCAGCGGCAGGATGGCCTGGAATTCACGGTCGCGCGCCTGCTTGGCCGAACCGCCGGCCGAATCGCCCTCGACCAAAAACAGCTCGGTGCGCACAAGATCCTGCGAGGCGCAGTCGGCAAGCTTACCCGGTAGTGCCGGCCCGCTGGTGACCTTCTTGCGCACCACCTTCTTGCCCGCGCGCGAGCGGCGGGTGGCCGCATTGATGACCAATTCAGCGAGTTGCTCGCCCTCGGTAACGTGCTGGTTGAGCCACAGACTGAAGGCGTCCTTGACCACGCCCGAGACGAAGACCGCCGCCTCGCGCGAGGACAGGCGTTCCTTGGTCTGCCCCGAGAACTGAGGATCGCCGAGTTTGAGAGACAGCACATAACTGACGCGCTCCCAGACGTCCTCCGGCGCGAGCTTGACGCCGCGCGGCAGCAGGTTGCGGAACTCGCAGAACTCGCGCACCGCATCGGTCAGGCCCGAACGCAGGCCGTTGACGTGCGTGCCGCCCTGCGCGGTGGGGATCAGGTTGACGTAGCTCTCGGTCACGCCCTCGCCGCCCTCGGGCAGCCACACCAGCGCCCACTCGACCGCCTCGCGCTCGCCGCTCATGCGCCCCAGAAAGGGTTCGGCGGGCAGACGCTCGGCATCGGCCACCGCCTCCATCAGGTAATCACGCAGACCATCCTGGTAGCACCATTCGGTGCGCTCGTCGGCCGCCTCGTCGAACAGCGTGACCTGCAGGCCGGGACATAGCACCGCCTTGGCGCGCAGCACGTGCTTGAGTCGCGGTACGCTGAACTTCACCGAATCGAAATACTGCGCGTCGGGCCAGAAGCGCAGCGTGGTGCCCGTGCGCCGCTTGGCGACGTCGCCGATCACCTCGAGGTCGGACACCTTCTCGCCCCCGGCGAAGGCCATGTTGTACTCGTGCCCGTCGCGCCGCACCCAGATTTCCAGATGCTTGGACAGCGCGTTCACCACGGATACACCGACGCCGTGCAGCCCGCCGGAAAACTGATAGTTCTTGTTGGAGAACTTGCCGCCGGCGTGCAGCGTGGACAGGATCACCTCGACGCCCGGCCGCCCCTGATCGGGATGGATGTCGACCGGCATGCCCCGGCCGTCGTCGGCGACCTCCAGCGAGCCGTCGGCGTGCAGTATCACCTCGATGCGCGAGGCATGGCCGGCGATGGCCTCGTCCACGCTGTTGTCGACGACTTCCTGCGCCAGATGGTTCGGCCGCGCGGTGTCGGTATACATACCCGGGCGCTTGCGCACCGGGTCCAACCCGCTCAATACCTCGATGTCGGAAGCGTTGTAGGCCGTACTCATCCTTGCCCTGCCCTCATCCTGTTCCTGTGCTTGTCACTCAGAGCGGGAGGCGGCCCTGCGCTCGCGCGCCAGCGCCTCCAGCGCGTCCAGTTCGTTTACGCTGAAACCCGCCTCCAGGCGTGCCTCGCGATGCAGCATACCCATCACCTGCCCCGGCGCATACTCCCTGATAAGACTCTTGAACGTCTCCTCGGGCTCGAGACCGCGCTGTGCGCAGGCTTCCTCGAACCAGCGCGAACCGATCGCCACATGCCCGACCTCACCGCGTGCACCAGTGCGGCGCGTCCCTCCCGAGTTCCCAACCCGCGGCGCGGCACCTCGCGCGGGGCCACCAAAAGCGGCTGAGGCGGTCGGCCCGGAATCGGCAGGGCAACCACCGGGGTCATCTCATCCAATTCCAGGCGCCCGTCGAGCCAATCACGCCGCAAACGCCGCGCGGCAGCCGTTTTCTCGCCGGGGTCGCTCAGACGCAGCACCTGCAGAGCCGATTCGAACAGGCCCGCC
>NZ_JARRQY010000040.1:0-59350 GCF_037381185.1 Acidihalobacter sp. | reverse complement strand
TGCTCGGGTTTGGTCTCCGGGGTGATCGGGAGGTGGAAATAGGGTATGCCGTGCCATTCCGCCAGGGACTGCAGATCCGGGTGATTGGAAATGACCAGCGGGATGTCGACGGCCAGCTCGCCGGTGCGATAGCGGTACAGCAGGTCGTTCAGACAATGATCGTACCTGGACACCAGGATCGCGACGCGCGTGCGGTGGTCCGGCGCGGTCAGCTCCCATTGCATGTCGAAGCCCGCGGCGCGCGGCTCGAACAACTCCCGGAACCGGGCCAGTGATTCCTCGCCTTCGAGCGGCCGCAGCTCCACCCGGATGCTGAAGCTCGAGGTGGCCCGGTCGTCGAAGGAGTTCATCGCCACGACGTAGTTCTGCGTTTCCGCAAGGCTGCGCGTGACCACGTCGACCGTGCCCAGCCGGCTGGGACATTGCGCGGTCAGAATCCAGAGCTTTTCCTTGGGAACCATATGCCTGCGCCCGTCAGCCTGCTACAAGCTACGCCGTGGACTCGCCGGGCGCACCGATGCACACGCCGTACTCACGCCCCGCTTCCAGCAGCCAGCGCCAGATGTAGTCGGCGAAACTGCGGCGCACCACCAGTTCCCACTGATCCGCGTCCAGGCGCCGCAAAATCGCCTGCGATTTGGCGAATACCGTGGAGACGATCTTCCCCGGCGGGAAATTGGCTTCGTGCACGTCGTAGGAACAACTCTTCATCAGCACCGGGACGGCCTGCGGGCCGGACAGGCGCAGCAGGGTCTGCCCGCCGCCGACGTTGACGACCGAATAGTGTCCGCTGAGGCTCTCGCGCAGTTTCGTCTCCATCCCGAAGGCCTGCGCACCGGGTCCGGTCAGCAACCACTCGTCCGGCGCGAGCCAGCCCATCGACCACTCGCCGCCCGTCACGCTCTGCAGCGCGGTCGGTAGGCTCATGCCGGTGGCCTTCAGCACGTCGTCGCGAAACGCCTGATTCTCGGCATCGCCGCGCACTATCAGATGGCTGCGCAGTCCCTCCTCCCACAGGTACACGCCGTGCGCGGCCGGCTCCGCAGCGGCAGCCTGTCCAGCCTGCCGGTACAGGGGGCTGCGGGCCGGCACTTCAACCTGCGGAAGCTGGTCCATGACGGCGATCTTGCCGGTAAGCTCAGACATTCTGGCGGTCCCCCTTGGGATCGAAAAACACGGTGCTGCAGATTTCGGCCTCAATCACGGAACCGTCCGGAAGCGGATAGTAGACGGTCTCGCCCATGCGCTGATGGCCGTTGCGGATCAGTCCCATGGCGATGGAGCGGCCGAGATTGGCGCTGTAGTAGCTGGAGGTGACGTGGCCCAGCATGCGCATCGGCTTGGGCTGGTTCGGGTCGTCCACGGCCTGCGCGCCTTCGGGCAGCACGAACTCCGGATCCCGGGTCTTGAGTCCGACCAGTTGCTTGCGGTCCTCGCGCACGCAGTCCTCGCGCTTCATGCCGCGCTTGCCGATGAAGCTGAACGGCTTGTCCTCCTTGACCGCCCAGGCCATGCCCAGGTCGTAGGGATGCACGGAGCCGTCGGTGTCCTGCCCGGCGATGATGAAGCCCTTCTCGGCGCGCAGCACGTGCATGGTCTCGGTGCCGTAAGGCGTCAGATCGTATTTGGCGCCGTGCTCGAAGAGCTTCTCCCACACGTGCAGCCCGTAGTTGGCCTGCACGTTGATCTCGTACGACAACTCGCCGGTGAACGAAATGCGGAACACCCGCGCGGGCACCCCGGCCACCGTGCCCTGGCGCCAGTCCATGAACTTGAAGGCGTCCTTGTCCAGGTCGATGTCGTCGGTCAGCTCGGCCAGCAGCTTGCGCGCGTTGGGGCCGCCGATGGTCATGGTGGCCCAGTGGTCGGTCACCGAGGTCATGTACACCTCCAGCTCCGGCCATTCGGTCTGGTGATACAGCTCCAGCCATTCCAGGACGCCCGCCGCACCGCCGGTGGTGGTGGTCATCAGGAAGTGGTTTTCGGCCAGGCAGGAGGTCACGCCGTCGTCGAACACCATGCCGTCCTCGTGGCACATCAGGCCGTAGCGCGCCTTGCCCACCGCGAGCTTGGCCCAGGCATTGGTGTAGACCCGGCCCAGGAATTCGCGCGCGTCCTTGCCCTGGATGTCGATCTTGCCCAGGGTGGAGGCGTCCAGAATGCCGATGCTCTCGCGCGTCGCCCTGCACTCGCGGTCCACCGCCTGACGCATGCTCTCGCCCGGCTTCGGGAAGTACCAGGGGCGCTTCCACTGGCCGACGTCCTCGAACTCCGCGCCGTGCGCCACATGCCATTCGTGCATCGCCGAGTAGCGCATGGGCTCGAACAAGTCGCGGCAATGCCGGCCGGCGACGGCGCCGAAGGTCACCGGCGTGTAGTTGGGCCGGAAGACCGTGGTGCCGGTCTGCGGGATGGACTGGTTCAGGGCGCGGGCGGTGATCGCCATGCCGTTGATGTTGCCGAGCTTGCCCTGATCCGTGCCGAAGCCCATCGCGGTGTAGCGCTTGACGTGCTCGATGGACTCGAAACCCTCGCGCACCGCCACCTCGATACCCGCCGCGGTCACGTCGAGCTGGTAGTCCACGAACTGCTTGGGCGCCCGGCTGGCGGGCTTGTGGTGCGGTATGTAGAACAGCGCCATGGCAGCGCCTTCGGCCAACTCATCGACCGCCGGGCTGTCCGGCGCCTGCGCTTCGAAACCGGCCTTTGCGGCCGCTTCGGCACCGATGCGGGCACCCTCGCGCAGGCAGTCGGCCAGGCCGTAGGTGCCGGCGACGGCGCCGGCGACGAGCTGACGCTGCAGGGTTTCGCCGGGCACGAAGCCGATGATGTCGTCGCGCCATACCGGACGGCTGCCGGTGTGGCAGGATAGATGCACCACCGGGCTCCAGCCGCCCGAGCTTGCCAGGATGTCGCAGTCCAGCACCCGGCCCTCGCCGGTGACGCGTTCGCCGGCCACATCGATTCCGGCGACCAGCGCGCCTTCGACCCGCCGCACGCCGCGGACCTCGATCACCGCACTGCCCGACATCACGGTGATGCCGCGGCGGCGCGCCTCGTCCTGATAGGCGCCGTTGGGGTTCGCACGGGTGTCAACGATGGCGACCACATCTCGCCCCGTATCCTGCCAGTCGAAGGCGGTGCGGTAGGCGTGGTCGTTGGTCGTCATCAGCACCAGACGTCGGCCGGGGACGACCGCATAGCGGTTGATGTACGTGGACACGGCCGAGGCCAGCATGCAGCCCGGAACGTCGTTGTTGGCGAACACCAGCGGGCGCTCGTGGGCACCGGTGGCGAGCACCACCCAGCCGGCGCGCACGCGGTGCATGCGCTGGCGCGTGCGGCCATCCGGAGCGCTGTCGCGCAGATGATCGGTGCAGCGCTCGTGCAGCGTAAGGAAGTTGTGATCGTGATAGCCATTGGCGGTGGTACGCGGCAGCAGTGTCACGTTGTCGCAGGCGGCCAGCTCGTCGAGCACTTCGCGCACCCACTCCGCTGCCGGCTTGCCGTCCAACGTTTCCCGGCCGGACAGCAGCGAACCACCCATTTCCGCCTGCTCGTCGGCCAGGATCACGCGCGCACCGGCGCGCGCCGCGGCCAGCGCCGCGGACAATCCGGCAGGCCCCGCGCCGATCACCAGCACGTCGGTATGCCGGTTCATGTGATCGTAGACGTCGACATCCGCCTCGCGCGGCGAACGGCCCAGACCCGCGGCCTTGCGGATGTACTTCTCGTAAGTCTTCCAGGCCGCCGGCGACGAGATGAAGGTCTTGTAGTAGAAGCCCGGCGGCATCAGGCCGCCGGCCACTCTGGAGGCCACGCCCATGACGTCGAACGACAGGCTGGGCCAGCCGCTGGTGGGCTGGCTGACCAGGCCATGGAAGATCTCCTGCTGGGTCGCGCGTACGTTGGGCACCTGGGTGGCTTCGCTGGCGCCCAGCTGAAAGACGGCGTTGGGCTCCTCCGCCCCGGCGCTCACGATGCCGCGCGGACGGCCGTACTTGAAGCTGCGGGCGACCACGTCCACGCCGTTGGCCAGCAGCGCCGAAGCCAGGGTGTCGCCGCGAAAGCCTGTGTACGTCTGCCCGTCGAACTGGAACTGCACGGGTTGGCTGCGATCGATGCGCCCGCCCGCTGGAAGTCGATTGTCCTGCATGATGGCTCGCTCTTCAGGGCTGCTGGGTGTGGGACGGGGAGACGACCTGCGGCGCCGCGCCCATCGGATAGGTTTCCAGGATCTGGTAGGTGGCGGTGTCGCGCGTCACGTTGAAGAACTTGCGACAGCCGGCGGCGTGTACCCACAGTTCGTGGTGCAGACCGCGCGGATTGTCCCGGAAATACAGGAACTCGCCCCATTCCTTGTCGGTGCAGGCGTCGGCGTCGGCCGGACGCGTCAGATGCGCCTGCCCCTTGGGATGGAACTCTTCCTCGGACCGGTGCTCGCCGCAGTACGGGCAATAGATGTGCAGCATGTCGCGCTCCTCGATCAGTGCGCCACGCCGGCGGCGCCGTGCTCGTCGATCAGCGCGCCATCGTGGAAACGGAACATGGAAAACGGCTTGGCCAGTTCGTGCGCCTCGCCCTGGGCCAGAGTGGCCGCGAAAACGTGGCCGGAGCCCGGCGTCGCCTTGAAGCCGCCGGTGCCCCAGCCGCAGTTGAAGAACAGGTTCTCGACCGGCGTGGCCGAAATGATCGGACAGGCGTCGGGACAGGTGTCGACGATGCCGCCCCACTGGCGGTTCATGCGCACCCGGCTGAAGACCGGGAACATCTCGACGATAGCCTGCAGCGTATGCTCGATCGTCGGGTAGGAACCGCGCTGGCCGTAGCCGTTATAGCCGTCGATGCCGGCGCCGATGACCAGATCGCCCTTGTCCGACTGCGAAATGTAGCCGTGCACCTGATTGGACATGACGACCGTATCCAGCACCGGACGCAGCGGCTCGGACACCAGAGCCTGCAGAGGGTGCGATTCCAGCGGCAGACGGAACCCGGCCAACCCGGCGAGTACGCCGGAATTGCCCGCGACCACGCAACCGATGCGCCCGGCGCGGA
Organism: Acidihalobacter sp.; assembly: GCF_037381185.1. NCBI lineage: Bacteria > Pseudomonadati > Pseudomonadota > Gammaproteobacteria > Chromatiales > Ectothiorhodospiraceae > Acidihalobacter > Acidihalobacter sp. The sequence goes on along the minus strand of NZ_JARRQY010000040.1, from coordinate 54,295 downwards.
TGACGCCGTGCTGACGCGTGTTCACACCCACCGCCGCACCGTCTTCCATGACGAAGCCGTCCACTTCGCACTGCTGGATCAGATCCACGCCCATGGCGTCGGCGGCCCGCGCATAGCCCCAGGCCACGGCATCATGCCGGGCGACGCCGGCGCGGGGCTGCCAGGAGGCACCGAGGATGGGATAGCGCGCGTTCGGCGAGCAGTCCATGATCGGCACGATCTCCTGCACGCCCTGCGTGTCGAGTTCCTCGCTGTCGATGCCGTTCAGCAGATTGGCGTTGACGCGCCGACGGATGTCGCGCATGTCCTGCAGCGTGTGCCCCAGGTTGAGCACGCCGCGCTGCGAGAACATCACGTTGTAGTTCAGATCCTGCGACAGGCCTTCCCAGAGTTTGAGGGCATGCTCGTACAGCAGCGCCGCCTCGTCCCAGAGATAGTTGGAACGCACGATGGTGGTGTTGCGTGCGGTGTTGCCGCCGCCGAGATAGCCCTTCTCGATCACCGCCACGTTGGTGATGTTGTGCACCTTGGCCAGATAGTAGGCGGTCGCCAGCCCGTGGCCGCCGCCGCCGACGATGATCACGTCATAGCTTTTCTTGGGCGTGGGGCTGCGCCAGACCCGCTGCCAGTTCTCGTGGTGGCTCAGACTGTGCTTGAGCAGGTCGAATCCGGAGTATTTCTGCATCAATCGGGTCCTCATCAAATACTCGCCGAACGGACGGCGCCGCGGTTCAGCACTCTATGACGTTTACCGCCAGGCCGCCGCGTGACGTTTCCTTGTACTTGTCCAACATGTCCCGGCCGGTGTCGCGCATCGTCCTGATCACCTTGTCCAGCGAGACGAAGTGGCTGCCGTCGCCGCGCAGCGCCATGACGGCGGCATTGATCGCCTTCACGGCACCGACCGCGTTGCGTTCGATGCAAGGCACCTGAACCAGGCCGCCAATGGGATCGCAGGTCAGTCCGAGATGGTGCTCCATACCGATCTCGGCAGCGTTCTCGATCTGTTCCGGCGTGCCACCAGCAGCGGCGGCAAGCCCTCCCGCCGCCATCGCGCAGGCCGAACCCACCTCGCCCTGGCATCCGACCTCGGCGCCGGAGATCGAGGCGTTTTCCTTGAACAGGATGCCGATGGCCGCCGCAGTCAGCAGGAAGACGACCACACCGTCCTCGTTCGCCTCGGGGCACCAGTTGATGTAGTAGTGCAACACCGCCGGAATGATGCCGGCTGCGCCGTTGGTCGGCGCGGTGACGATGCGACCGCCCGCGGCGTTTTCCTCGTTCACCGCCAGGGCGTAGAGATTGACCCAGTCCATGGCGCTCAGGGACGGTGAAATCGTGTCGCGCCGATCCGCCGCGATCAGCTGGGCGTGGAGCTTCGCCGCGCGGCGCTGCACCTTGAGCCCGCCGGGCAGAATACCCTCGTTGCGGGTACCGTTACGCACGCAATCCTGCATCACCTGCCAGATGTGCAGAATGCCCTCGCGGATCTCGTCCGGGCTGCGCCAGGCCTGTTCGTTGGCCAGCATCACGTCGGCGATGGAAAGATCGTGTTCTCGGCACTGTTCCAGCAGCTCTGCCGCGGTGTGGAACGGATAGGCCAGCGGCGTCGTGTCCTCGACGATGCGGTCCGCCCCCGCGGCGCTTTCGTCCACCACGAAGCCGCCGCCGACGGAGTAGTAGGTGCCCTGCTGCAGCACCTCGTCGCCGGCGAAGGCCGTGAACACCATGCCGTTCGGGTGGTACGGCAGCGTCTCGCGCCGGTGATAGGTCAGGTCCGTCGCCTGATCGAAGTCGACCGCGTGGGAGCCGTCCAGCAGCAGCTTGCCCTCGGCCAGGATCTCGGCCGTGCGGGCGGGCAGCGCCTCCGGATCGACCGTGTCAGGCTGGTTGCCCTCGAGTCCGAGCAGGACCGCCGGCCCGGTGCCGTGCCCCTTGCCGGTCGCGCCGAGCGAACCGTACAGCTGCACGTCGATCCGCCGTACCCGCTCCAGCAGACCCGCCTCGCGCAGACCGCGCGCGAAACGATGCGCCGCCTCCATCGGACCCACGGTATGGGAACTCGAGGGTCCGATGCCGACCTTGAACATATCGAACAGGCTGATAGCCATGGTTGCTCCTCAGCTTGCCGGCGCGGACATCGTGTCTTCAGCCACCGGTCGTCAGCGGTAAGCCGGGAAGTCGCGGCACATCTGCTCGACCTTTTCCCGCACCGTGGCGATGGTCCCGGACGCGTCGCCGTCGCGCAGGGCGTCCAGCACGTCGACGATCCAGCCCGCCAGCTCTCTACTCTCGGCCTCGCCCAGACCGCGCGTGGTGATCACGGGCGTGCCGATGCGCAGTCCGGAGGTCACGAAAGGCGTCTGCGGGTCGTTCGGCACCGCATTCTTGTTGACCGTGATGTGCGCCTCGCCCAAAGCCGCGTCGGCCGCCTTGCCGGTCATGCCCTGGCGCACCAGACTGAGCAGCAGGAGGTGGTTGTCGGTGCCGTTCGACACGACATCGTAGCCGCGCTCGATGAAAACGTCCGCCATCGCCCTGGCATTATCCACGACCTGGCGCTGATAGGCCTTGAACTCGGGCTCCGCAGCCTCCTTGAAGGCCACCGCCTTAGCGGCGATCACGTGCATCAGCGGACCGCCCTGCCCGCCCGGGAACACCGCCGAATTGAACTTCTTTTCCAGCTCGGGATTGCCGTTCGACAGGATCAGGCCGCCGCGCGGACCGCACAGCGTCTTGTGCGTGGTGGTGGTGACGACGTGGGCGTGCGGAACCGGGTTGTCGTACACCCCGGCCGCCACCAGTCCCGCGACATGCGCCATGTCCACCATCAGATACGCACCGACACTATCGGCGATCTCGCGGAAACGCGCCCAGTCCGCCACCCGCGAATAGGCGGAGAAACCCGCCACGATCATGCGCGGACGATGTTCCTGCGCCAGCGCCTCGACCTGGTCATAGTCGATTTCGCCGGTTTCCTCGTTCAGGCCGTACTGCACGGCATTGTAGATCTTGCCCGAGAAACTGACCGATGCGCCGTGCGTCAGGTGACCGCCGTGCGCCAGGCTCATGCCCAGGACGGTGTCGCCGGGCTGCAGCAAAGCCATGTAGACGGCCGCATTCGCCTGGGAACCCGAGTGCGGCTGTACGTTGGCGTAGTCGGCGCCGAACAGCGCCTTGGCGCGGTCGATGGCCATCTGCTCGACGCGGTCGACATACTCGCAACCGCCGTAGTAGCGCTTGCCCGGATACCCTTCGGCGTACTTGTTGGTCAGACACGAACCCTGCGCCTCCATCACCCGCGGACTCGTGTAGTTTTCGGAGGCGATCAACTCCAGGTGATCCTCCTGCCGCTGCGCCTCGTCCTGGATGGCCTCCCACAGTGCTTCGTCGTAGGTGGCAAGCGTCTGATCCTTGGTGAACATCGTCATATTTCCCTGTTCATGAGTACCGAGGTGACGCAGTGATCTGCGTCGCACTGGGTGGATGATATTCGGGGGTGGGCAGACACGGATGTTTGCCTGCGACATCGCTGCATTGATTTACGACAAAGGGCGACGCGGCCGCGTCGCCCTTCCCATGCCCGCATAAGGATTCCGCACCCGGCAGCACGGCGGTTGAACGCGCCGCTACTGCCGGAAACGGCCGACACGTCAGGCCGCGACGGCCCCGTGAGGATCGATGACGAATTTCTTGGCCGCTCCGCCGTCGAAATCCGCATACCCGGCCGGCGCCTGGTCCAGGCTGATCATCTGCACGTTCACCGCCTTGGCTATCTCGGCGCGGCCGAACAGAATCGCCTGCATCAGCTGACGGTTGTACTTCATCACCGGGCACTGGCCGGTGTGGAACGAATGCGACTTCGCCCAGCCCAGGCCGATACGCACGCTCAGGGAGCCATGCCGGGCGGCGGTGTCCTCCGCACCGGGATCTTCCGTCACGTACAGTCCCGGAATACCCACCTGCCCGCCGGCGCGCGTCAGCTCCATAGCCGAATTGAGCACCGTCGCCGGCTGCTCGTGGCCGTGGTCGTGCCCGCAGGCATGCGCCTCGAAACCCACGCAGTCGACAAAGGCATCGACTTCGGGATCACCCGTAATCTGTTCGACCATGTCGAAAAGCTTTGCGTCCTGACGCAGGTCCACGGTCTCGCAGCCGAAGCTGCGCGCCTGTGCAAGGCGGTCGGGGATCATGTCGCCGACGATGACGCAGGCCGCTCCCAGCAGGCGTGCGGAAGCCGCCGCGGCCAGCCCCACCGGACCAGCACCGGCAATGTAGACGACCGAACCCGGACCGACGCCGGCCGTCACGCAGCCGTGGTACCCAGTCGGGAAGATGTCCGACAGCAGCGTCAGGTCCTTGATCTTCTCCATGGCCTGATCGGCGTCGGGGAACTTCAGCAGGTTGAAGTCCGCGTAGGGCACCATGACGTACTCCGCCTGACCGCCTACCCAGCCGCCCATGTCGACGTAGCCGTAGGCCGCACCCGGACGCGCCGGATTCACGTTCAGACAGATACCGGTCTTGCCTTCCTTGCAGTTGCGGCAGCGGCCGCAGGCGATGTTGAACGGCACCGACACGACATCGCCGACATGGATGAACTCGACATCACGGCCGCATTCGATGACCTGGCCGGTGATTTCGTGGCCCAGCACCAGGCCCTGCGGAGCCGTAGTGCGCCCACGCACCATGTGCTGGTCCGAACCGCAGATATTGGTGGTCAGAATCTTGAGAATCACGCCGTGGTCGCAACGGCGATTACCCAGTGCCAGCTCGGGGAAGGCTATGGACTCGACTGTTACCTCTCCAGGGCCTTGGTAAACCACGCCCCTGTTGGATGCATGACTGGTCATCGTTCCTCCTCTCATTAATGTATTGCACCTGAAGTACCCTCTGAATCTAATTCAAGGCATCAGGGACACATGTCTGGAAGCGACAACCTGTAATTGCTGAGCGTCACATCGCCGGCGCCACGGAAAAACGGCATCGCCGGAAAGCTCCTTCGCCTCGGCTGGCCACGCTTCAACCGTGTCGCGCCGTAGACGGCACGCATACGGTGCGGCCCGCCACATGGACCCAACAACAAACTGAAAACGTTAATGTTTTCATGACAAGGACAATGACTCCGCGGGCTTGAAACAGGCCCGGGAGATCCCCATCCGATCCCGCGTCATTACTCCGGCACGAATGGAAAACTCCGTCAGCGACGGCTTCTCATGCAGCGAGCATCCGCTCGACGTACTCCCGGGCCAACGCGCTGGCGGTTGCCGACGAGACGCCCCCTTCCAGGGCGGCGGCCACCCACAGACCATCGATAAACGCGGTCAGACCCTGCGCGACATGCTGCGCTCTGGGCCTGTCCACGGAGCGCTGGAGCCAATAAGTCAGATTGTCGCGCAGACGCCCGACGTGGGCTCGCCGCACCCGAAGCAGATTCGGGCGCAACGTGGACGACTGGGACCAGAATGCCAGCCACGCGCTGACGGCCTGGGGCTCGAACTGTTCGGGGGCGAAATTGCCTTCGATGATCGCGTACACCTTCGCCATCGGCTCGGACGCCACCTCGCAGCGTTCCCGCACGGCGCGCTTGAGGCGCTTCTGCAGATAACGGATCGTCGCCTCGAGCAGATCGTCCTTGCTCCCGAAATAGTGGCGTATCAACCCGGGCGACAGCCCGGCCGCCTGCGCGATATCGACGACCGTGGCCTGCTCGATGCCCTGACGCGCGATCACTTCGACGGAAGCCTCCATCAACTGACGCCGACGCACCGCATACATTCCGACTTTTGGCATCCAATCTCTCTTCATATTGATCCGGCAGCTAAATGGTTGCCGGATCAATAGCGATCAGACAACTCACGCTTCGAAATCGGGCTCCACGGAGGGCGCCTTCGGCAACCGCGATCGTGCCTTCAAGGTGTCCTCGTCGACGCCCAGGTTGCGCACATAGGCACGGGACGCGTCCATCTGCGGCTGGAAATCCCACGGCGTGTAGCGCCCGGTCGTCAAAGTGCGGTGAATATACAATCTGCGCTGCTGACTCTCCATGACCTCGCGCTTGAGTTCGTCCGGCTGCCAGCGGGCCATGACCGCATCGTGGAGTGCCCGTTCCTGCGCCGCGTAATCCGGATTGCCCGCCAGGTTGACGAGTTCGTGCGGATCCTCCGCCAGATCGTACAGCTCGACCGGATCGGTCTGGGAGAACACGTACTTGAGATCGCCCCGGCGCACCATGAGACGCGGATCCAGCGCGGCTTCGCTCAGATACTCCACGCGCACGTCGTCATTCTTCCAATCGCGCCCTTCCAGGGCCGGCAGCAGACTGGTGCCTTCGGGCCTCGCGGGACCGATGTCCTCAGCCGTACAGCCGGCGATGTCGTGCAAGGTGGGCATGATGTCCACGAGCGAAACGCCCCGGCTGATCCTCTGCGGCTTCCAGCGCTGCGGCCAGTGGAATATCAGCGGGACGCGTGCGGACCATTCGAAGAAGGTCATCTTGTACCAGAGGCCGCGCTCGCCGAGCATTTCGCCGTGATCCGCCGTGAACACGACAATCGTATCGTCGGCCAGCCCGGTGGCTTCCAACGCCTGCAACAGCTGCCCTACCTTGTCGTCGACGTAACTGACCATGCCGTAGTAGGCGTGGCGCGCGTTGCTAATCCGCTCCTCGTTGAGGTCGTAGCGATTCATGCTCGCCTGGTAGTAAAGGCGCCGACTGTGCGGATCCATGTCCTCGGGCTTCATCGCCGGCACGCTGGGCATGTCGATGTCCTCATCCGCATAGAGCGCCCAATGCTCGGGAAGGCAGTTGTACGGATCGTGCGGATGCGTGAGCGATACGGTGAGGAAGAAATTGTCCACTTCCGGATCGCGAGCAAGGTCATAGATCTTGCGCACGGCCTGATACGTCGCGTCCTCGTCGAAGTCCATCTGCAGGCTGCGCTGCACCGGCCCGGCCTCGACCACGCTCGCCATGTGCTGCGACCAGGTGTAATGCGTCGGTTCCCGGCTCCAGTCCGGCGTCCAACCGAAGTCCGCCGGGTAGATATCGGTGGTCAGGCGTTCCTCGAAACCGTGAAGCTGGTCGGCGCCGACGAAATGCATCTTGCCGGACAGCACCGTTCTGTACCCGCTGCTGCGCAGCGAGTGCGCGAAAGTGGGCTGCGAGGAAGGAAACTCGGCAGCATTGTCGTAAGCGCCGATCGAAGACCCGAGGCGGCCACTGAGCATCGAAAAACGCGACGGCGCGCAGATCGGAAAATTACAGTACGCGTTCTCGAAGACGGCGCCGTTTTCGGCAAGCGACGCGATATTCGGCGTCTTGACCAGCGGATGACCATAGCTCGACAGCGCCAGTGCGCTGAGCTGGTCAGCCATGATGAAAAGAATATTCGGACGTTTCACGCTGTCGTTACCGTTTTGCACTTGAGCACCTCATGTTGCGGGACGGCGAACCAGACCCCGGGCAATGAAAATGAATGCACCGGCGCCGCAACGCGCGGCGCCGGTGCTGCGGGAGGGATTTTCAGGCGCCGAACTTGGCCTTCACCGCCTCGATCGCCGGCTTGCTGCCGTCGGCGGTCTTCACGCCTTCAAGCCACTTGGAGATGGTGTCCATGTTGGCCTTGATCCAGGCCGTTGCCACCGCATCCGCCTTCTGCTTCTTGTAGCCGTAGTCGTAGATCCACTGGCTCTGGGCCTTGGAGTAGACGACCATCTGCTTGAGGAACCGCACCGCGTTCGGCTGATTCTTGACGAACTCCGGATTCACCACCGTGTACACCGTGGTCTTCCCGCCCAGCAGCTTCTTGGGATCGTTCAGGTAGCACAGTTTGTACTTGATGTTCATCCAGTGCGGCTTCCAGCCCAGGAACGCGATCCATTTGTGCTCGCGGATCGCGCGGCCTGCCTGGCTCAACATGCCCGCCGTGCTCGAGGGCACCAACTGCCAGCTGCCCAGATTGAAAGTGTTCTTCTTGATCGCGTCGCGCAGGGTTATATCGGCGGCGGAGCCGGCCTCTATGCCGTAGATCTTGTGATCGAACTTACCATTTTTTTCTGCGCGGGCATCCAAGCCGCCATCATCGCCGTGAGGTCACCACGCGCAACGCCTTGCAGATCGATGACGACCCCGGCGTTGGTCACCGCGGTGTCATACCCCATGGCCCCAAGCAACTGGCGTGCGACCTCCGTCTTCACCGTCACGCCCGGCCATGGCGGCACGCCGAATTTAATCGTGGCGGCTGCGGCTACGTTCGCCAGTCCACCAATGCACAACGCCGCTCCCAGCACGAGAGCCGAGCGCCAGCCGCGCCTCCGATTGGTTGATTCCTGCTTATCCATACGCACCTCCCTTCTTTGGCGATGGGGACGAACTGCGGGGAAACCTCATCCCGCCATCACGTCCCCGGAGGCTACGAGTATAGTTTTATTTTGATTGCTTATTCAAATAACAATAATTTCCTTTATTATCAATCCATTGTCGAAACCGACCTGATCGACGTCGCCCTACGTCACCACCCGCTCGCTCGGAAATCGGCTTCGAAGACGGGGTCGCGGCATACACGAAACGCATCACCGACACGTCGCCTATGGAGACACCGACCCGATGCATGGAGCGGAACCGACGCCAGTCGGCCGCAGCACAACTCCGCAAGAAATTCAGGCAGGAACGCGGAACGCTTGAGTAGGCGACAGAGGGACGACGATCTGCCGGCCTATCGCTCTTCAGTGACTTGGCATTAGCGGGTCACGCCTGGAATCGGCATGAGTTCCTGCATATCGCGAGAATGCGAAGAGGAGGGGGAAAAGCCGCCGGCATCGATGCCGGCGGCAACAACACAACTGTTTAGGACGCGAACTTGGTTTTGACCGCCTCGATCGCCGGCTTGCTGCCGTCGGCGGTCTTAACACCCTTCAGCCATTTGGCGACGGTGCCCATGTTGCTCTTGATCCAGGCCTTGGCCACGGCATCCGCCGGCTGCTTCTTGTAGCCGTAGTCGTAGATCCACTGGCTCTGGGCCTTGGAATAAACCACCATCTGCTTGAGGAACCTGGCTACGTTCGGCTGCTTCTTGACGAACTCCGGATTGACCGCCGTGTACACCGTGCTCGGCCCGCCCCAGATCATCTTCGGATCCTTCAGGTAGCGCAGTTTGTACTTGATGTTCATCCAGTGCGGCTTCCAGCCCAGAAACACGATCCACTTGTGCTGCTGGATGGCTCGCCCGGCCTGGGCAAGCATGCCCGCCGTGCTCGACGGCACCAACTGCCAACCCTTGAGGTTGTAGGTATCGTTTTTGATCGCGTCGATCATGATCTGGTTGCCGTCGTTGCCCGACTCGATACCGTAGATCTTGCTGTCGAACTTGCTCGAATACTTCTGCAGATCGCCAATCGAGTGCACGCCGGCCTTCCAGACGTACTCGGGCACGACTACGCCGTACAGCGCATCGGGCACGTTGGCGGTCAGCAGCTTGATCTTCCCGCTCTTGACCAGCGGATTCACGGTGGATCCCTGCGACGGCAACCAGATGGCCATGTCGGCATCGATCTCCCCGCGCGACACGCCCTGCAGGTCGATGATGTAGCCGGCATTGGTCACCGCCGTCTGATAGCCGATGGCTTCGAGCAGTTGCCGCGCGACTTCGGTCTTTACGGTCACGCCGGGCCACGGCGGCACGCCGAATTTGACCGTCGTACTGGCCGCGGCCGTAGTCAGTCCGCAGATACACAAGGTTGCGCCCAGCAACAATGCGGACAACCAGCCGCGCTTCCGACTGTGTGGTTCTTGCATGTTCATGCAGTTTTCTCCCAATCGTTGGTGATATGAGGCAGACCGAGATATTCGGTGCTCCGCAATCCGCCCACTCGAGACGGCAAGTATAGTTTTATATTGATTGATCATTCAAACTAGTTTCCTTTACTCTTGCTCCCGGACAACTGCCAGGCCCTCGCCATGCCCAAAATCGGAATGCAGCCCATTCGCCGCCGACAACTGATCGAGGCGGCCATACAATCGATCGGAGAGGTAGGCTTCGAGCGCACTACGGTCGTGCGCATCGGACGCATCGCCGGCGTGGCGCCGAGCATCATCCATCACTACTTCAGCGGCAAGAACGACCTGCTCGAAGCGACCATGCGCGAGTTGCTGGAGCAGTTCCGCGGCCACGTCGTGAGTGCGCAAGCCAACGCCCGCACCCCCATCGACCGTGTCGAGGCCCTGATCGGCGCCAACTTCGCCGACGAGCAGTTCAAACCAACCACCGTCGCCGCCTGGCTGGCGTTTTGGGCCCAGGCCCCGCACTACCCCGCATTGCACCGGCTGCAACGGATCAACGCCCGCCGCCTGCGTTCGAACCTGCGCCACGCCCTGCGCGCGCTGCTGGCGCCGAAAACCGTGGCGCCGACCGCCGAGGGATTGGCGGCAATGATCGACGGGCTTTACCTCAACTGCGCGCTCGACGGGCACGTCGACGGCCGCCACGCGAGGCGCGTCGTGCGTCAGTTTCTGTGCTGCGTGCTCGCCGCCAGCGGCGCCACGAACCCCTCAATATTGGATACGGAGACAGCATGAACCTGCCGGAACAACAGCTTTACATCGACGGCGGCTACCGCGATGCCGCCAGCGGCGAAACCTTCGACACCGTCAACCCCGCCACCGGCGAGACCATCGCCCGCGTGCAACGCGCCGGCCGCGAAGACATCGATCTGGCGGTGCGCAGCGCCCAGGCCGGCTTCGAGCGCTGGTCGCGCATGAGCGGCACCGAGCGCGGTCGCATCCTCAAGCGCGCCGCCGAACTGCTGCGCGAGCGCAACGACGAGATCGCCGCGCTGGAGACCCGCGACACCGGCAAGCCGATCGGCGAGGCCAACAGCGTCGACGTGCAGACCGGCGCCGACGCGCTGGAATACTTCGGCGGCCTGGCCGCCGCCCAGCACGGCGAGTACGTCGACCTCAACGACCACACCTTCTTCTACACCCGCCGCGAGCCGCTGGGCGTGGTCGCCGGCATCGGCGCCTGGAACTACCCGATCCAGATCGCCTGCTGGAAGGCCGGGCCGGCGCTGGCCTGCGGCAACGCCATGGTGTTCAAGCCGGCCGAGCTGACCCCGCTCAGCACCTCCAAGCTGGCCGAAGCGCTGACCGACGCCGGTCTGCCGCCGGGCGTGTTCAACGTCGTGCAGGGCGAAGGCGCGGTCGGGCGCATGCTGTCCACGCATCCGGACATCGCCAAGGTCTCGTTCACCGGCGAGGTCGGCACCGGCAAGAAGGTCATGGCCGATGCCGCCGGCACGCTCAAGTCGGTGACCATGGAGCTGGGCGGCAAGTCGCCGCTGATCGTGTTCGACGACGCCAGCCTGGACAACGCCGTCGCGGCCACGCTGATGGCCAACTTCTACACCCAGGGCGAGATCTGCACCAACGGCACTCGCGTGTTCGTGCAGCGCGGCCTGCTGGACGAATTCCTCGAGCGACTTGGCGAACGCACCCGCGCGCTGCGCATCGGCGATCCCATGGATCCGGCCACGCAGGTCGGCGCGCTGGTCTCGCGCGAACACATGGACAAGGTGCTGAGCTACATCGAGGCCGGCAAACAGGCCGGCGCGCGCGTGGTCTGCGGCGGCGGGCGGGCCTCGGTGCCCGGATTTGAAGACGGCTGCTTCGTCGAGCCGACCATCTTCGCCGATTGCGGCGACGACATGAGCATCGTGCGCGAGGAGATATTCGGCCCGGTCATGGCCGTGCTGCCCTTCGACGACGAGGATGAGGTCATCCGCCGCGCCAACGCCACCGACTACGGCCTGGCCGCGGGCGTGTTCACCCGCGACCTGGCCCGCGCCCATCGCGTGGTGGCGCGCCTGCAGGCCGGCATCTGCTGGATCAACAACTACAACCTGAGCCCGGTTGAGATGCCGGTCGGCGGCTACAAGCAGTCCGGTCTCGGCCGCGAGAACGGCCGCGCCGCCATCGAACACTACACCCAGCTCAAGAGCGTGTACGTCGAACTCGGCGACGTGGAATCCACGCTGTAGCCACCCCGCCCGCGCGCCGTCGAACGGCGCGCGGCCCCGATCAACATTCGACCGAAAGGATGCGAGCGATGAGCAATACGTTCGACTACATCATCGTGGGCGCCGGCTCGGCCGGCTGCGTGCTGGCCAACCGCCTGAGCGCCGATCCCAACACGCGCGTGCTGCTGCTGGAAGCGGGGCCGCGCGACCGCAGCATTTTCATCCATATGCCGGCGGCCTTCGCCGAGCCGCTCAAGAACGACCGCTATAACTGGTACTACGAGAGCGAACCCGAACCGCACATGGACAATCGGCGCATGTACTGCCCGCGCGGGCGCGTACTCGGCGGCTCCTCGAGCATCAACGGCATGGTGTACATCCGCGGCCACGCGCTGGACTATGACCGCTGGGCCCAGGCGCCGGGCCTGGAACACTGGGCCTACAGGAACGTGCTGCCCTACTTCCGCCGCGCCGAGACCCGGCGCAAGGGCGGCGACGCCTACCGCGGCGACAGCGGACCGCTGCACGTCAGCACCGGCGCCTGCGAAAACCCGCTGTTCGGCGCCTTCATCGAAGCCGGCAAACAGGCCGGTTATCCGTATACGGAAGACATGAACGGCTACCAGCAGGAAGGCCTCGGCCCGATGGACATGACGGTCGACGGCGGCGAACGCTGGAGCGCCGCCAAGGGCTATCTGCGCCCCGTGCTCGACCGGCCCAACCTGAGTCTGGAACTCGGCCGCCTGACCCACCGCATTCTGTTCGACGGCAAGACCGCCGTCGGCGTCGAGTACGCCGCGCACGACGGCTCGTTGGTGCAGGCCCGGGCCGAACGCGAGGTCATCGTCAGCGCCGGCGCCATCAACTCGCCTCAGTTGCTGATGCTTTCCGGCCTCGGCGACGCCGAGGCGCTGCGCGAACACGGCATCCCCCTGGTGCAGCACGTGCCCGGCGTCGGCCGCAACCTGCAGGATCACCTGGAGGTCTACGTGCAGTACGCCAGCACCCAGCCGATCAGCCTCTACCCCGTGCTCAAGCCCTGGAACCGCGCCATCGTCGGCCTGCAGTGGCTGACCGCGCGCAAGGGTCCCGGCGCCTCCAATCAGTTCGAGGCCGGCGGCTTCATCCGCTCGCGGGCCGGCGTCGAGCACCCGGACCTGCAGTATCACTTCCTGCCCATCGCCATCTCCTACGACGGCCGCGCACCGCAGGAAGGCCACGGCTTCCAGGCCCACGTCGGCCCCATGCGCTCGCAAAGCCGCGGCGCCGTCACCCTGAAGAGCCGCGACCCACAGCAAGCGCCGCGCATCGTGTTCAACTACCTCAGCCAGCCGGAAGATATGGAAGAGTTCCGCGCCGGCATCCGCCTGACGCGCGAGATATTCGCCCAGGCCGCCTTCGATCCGTTCCGCGGCCGTGAGCTGGCGCCGGGCGCCGACGCGGTCTCGGACGCCGAACTCGACGCCTTCATCCGCGCCAAGGCCGAAAGCGCCTACCATCCCTCCTGCAGCTGCAAGATGGGCGAGGACGACATGGCCGTGGTGGACGGGCAGACACGGGTGCACGGCATCGAGCAACTGCGGGTGGTGGACGCCTCTATCATGCCCAGCATCGTCAGCGGCAATCTCAACGCGCCGACCATCATGCTGGCGGAAAAAGCCGCAGACATGATCCTGGGCAAGAAAGCCCCGCCGCCCTCGGACGCGCCGGTCTACGTCGCGCCGAACTGGCGTGACGCACAGCGCTGACGCATCGGCCACAACGCTCTATGCGCCTTGCGTCTCACTCCGTTCGCTGGTCCTGACCGACGGCACCGCGCATGAGGTTCTTGATATCGCGGGCAGGCGGAGCGCCGAATTGCCGACTGTACTCGCGGCTGAATTGGGAAGGACTCTCATACCCAACCTTGAATGCGGCTCTCGAGGCATCGATGCGATTGGTCAACATCAAGCGCCGCGCCTCGTTCAAACGCATGCGCCTTTGGTACTGCAGCGGGCTCATGGCGGTCATGGCACGGAAATGGTTATGGAAAGCCGAAAGGCTCAAACCGGCCTTGCTCGCCAATTCCTCCATCTTGACCGGTTTGCTGAAGTTCTCCTTCAGCCAGTCGATCGCCAGGGAAACCTGATAGCCGCGGTTGCCGGCGTTGGTGATCTGGCGCAGCCGCGGCCCCTGCTCCCCCCTGAGCAGGCGATAAAAGATCTCCTGCTTGACCAGCGGCGCCAGAGCCGGAATGTCGTCCGGGCACTCGAGCAGATCAAGCAGGCGGTTGAAGGCGTCGGAAAGCTCCGCGGTGACCTCGCTTACCGCAATGCCGAGACACTCCTCCGATGGGTGAAGCGGGGCATGTTCTGCCCCAGCATGAGTTGCGCGATTGCGCGAAGGTCGAGTTCCAGCGTCAAACCCAGGTACGGCTCCTCACTACTGGCCTCGACGGTCTGCGTCACCACCGGAAGATCGACGGAAGTGATCAGAAACCGGTGCGCATCATAGACATAGGCATCATTGCCCAGGAACAGTCGCTTTCGACCCTGCCCGAATCGACAGCGTTGTCTCTTGAAGTCCATCGGGCAATCCGCCTTGCCAGGCCTTCACGCTCTTCTTGCGTGTCGCTCACCGCTCAACCTTCTATTTAAACTCAAAAATGATTTTATATATCCAAAAGTTAGCCTAAAAAATCCTTCCAAAGAGATTATCCATCAGCTTCAAAATCGGCAAGAGAAGGACATTAAAAAAAGCATGATTAGACAAAAATAAAAAAGATTGCGCCAATCCATGCCCCGCACTCCTTGCGCAATGGGGGAATTTTGCGAATTGAGTAGAAATAGGCAAAAGTCAAACAGGATCGCTCTAATGCTACCCGCACTCCACTGCCTAAAGTACCGACAATGCGATGCAAGCTGTCCTCCAACATCAGAGACCCGGTTGGTTTCGGCATCGCATGCCGTGACCAGGCATCCACACAGCCAGATGAGCAAACACGACGTTGCTGCGGCGCTGTTCGAAAGCTGTCCGCTGGACACTGACGGTAGCGATTGTGCTTTCCGACTTGGGCCTGACTGAAGCCAGCGGCGCCGCCCCGTAAAGAAGGCTTGTATGTCACGTGATCCTGGGCCGCGAACCCCTCAACGCGACGCTGAACGATACGCTTGCCGCACAAGCCGGACACCGCGGGCGCACCGGCCAGCTACATCCGGAAAGTACGCGACATCTTCTATATCGACACCGCCAACCTTGCGGCGGTTAATGCGGCGACAATCAGTATCACCGCCGTTTGCGAGGCGCCAAACCGGGCCCAAGATTCCGGATTCGAGAGCCCTGGGCCTGGCGACGGCGGACAAATCCGTCAGCACTCCTCGCGCGCCAGCTCCAGCCAAGCCCGCGCCGCGTGCGACAGATAGCCGCCACGGCGCCAGAGCAGCGCCATGTGCCAGTGCAGCTCGGAATCTGCCAGTTCGCGCATGCACACGCCAACATGCTGGCGTTGTTCTGCGATCATGCGCGGCAGGAACGCCACGCCCATACCCGCAGCGACCAGTTCGACGATGAAGTCGATCTGGCCGCTGCGCGTAACGATCGAAGGTTCGATGCCGAGCTGAGTGCAGGCCTCGAGAATGACCCGATTCAAGGCGAACCCCGCCTCGAACAGGATAAAGGGCGTGTCCGCTATTTCGGTCAGATCGAGCGCCTGCGTACCGGATGCGCAGGGATGCTCGTCGGGCAACAGGGCCATGATCGGCTCGCGACTGACGTCCTGCCACTCGAAGGCCTCGGACACCGGCAGCAACGAAGCTGCCAGCTCGATCTCACCAGCCAGAAGCATCTCCTCCAAACGCCGGCTGCCGTACTCCACGAGACTGATCTCGATGCCCGGGTAGCGTCGTCGGTAGCTGGCGAACAGTGGCGCGAACAGCACGCTGCTGCCGATCGGCGGCAGACCGATGCGCAACACGCCGCGCTGCAACCCACGCAGTTCGTCCAGCTCATGGATCAGGTCGTCGCGCTCGGTGAGCATCATCTGCGCACGCCGAAACACGATCTCCCCCGCCGCCGTCTGCGTGATCTTGTGTCCCACCCGGTCGAGTAGACGCAAGCCCAGTTCGTCCTCCAACTGCTTGACCGCCTTGCTCACAGTCGACTGGGTCGCGAACACCTTCTTGGCAGCCTGAGAGAACCCCCCCTGCCTGACCACTTCGACAAACGCCCGTAGATTTCGCAGCTCCATAACTAGTCCATATAGGAATCAATTATATTCAAATAATTCATTTTGAGAATAGTTTGGCGAAACTTAACATAGTTGCACGCCTAACCTTCCCAAAAGGATCGCCAAACCTGCCGCCATGAGCAAACGCCATCTCATCGTCAACAGCCGCTTCGCCATGCACCACAGCCGTCTGCTGCAGATCCTCCTGCTGTGCGCGTTCTGGCTGCTCGGCGAAGGTGCCGTCCACCTGACCGGCCTACCCGTTCCTGGCGGAATCGTCGGCATGCTGCTGGTGCTCGGACTACTGCTCAGCGGCCGCGTCAGTCTCGGCAGTATGCGCCTCGGCGCGCAATGGTTCCTAGCCGAACTGCTGTTGTTCTTCATTCCGACGGTATTGGCCGTGCTGGGCTACCAGCAGCTCTTCGGTCTGCTCGGCCTTAAGATCCTGCTCGTGATCCTGGTCAGCACGCTCTGTGTGATGGGCGTGACCGCCCTCACCGTCGAGTTCTGCTACCGCTGGAGACTCGCTCATGCCGCACATTGATCCCGCGCTGAGCATGCTGTTCTGGTCCGCGGCGACCATCGGCTTCTACCTGATCGCCAAGCGAGTCTACCGGGCCTGGCCGCGCTGGTGGCTGTCGCCGCTCGCGGTCGCCCCGGCGCTGCTGATCATTGCCGCGCTGTCGCTTCATGCCACTTATGCCAGCTACATCAGCGGCACGCATTGGCTCATCGCCCTGCTTGGTCCGGCCACAGTCGCCTTCGCCATCCCGATCTACCAGCAGCGCGTGCTGATCCGCCGCCATTGGCCGGAGCTGGCCATAGGCATGGTCGCCGGCAGCGGCACCGCCATGTTTAGCGCCTGGTTACTGGCCAGCGCCCTCGGATTGGACGGCTCCCTGCGCCTGAGCCTGCTGCCGCGCTCCATGAGCACGCCATTCGCCATGGTGGTGTCGGGCGACATCGGCGGCGTTCCGAACCTGACCGCGGTATTCGTCATCCTCACCGGCGTCATGGGCGCCGCCCTGGGTGAACTACTGCTGTCCCGTCTACCTCTACGCTCCTCGCTGGCCCGTGGCGCGTTACTGGGCATGGGAGCGCAGGGCGCAGGCACCGCCAAGGCGCACGAAATCGGCCACGAGGAAGGCAGCATCGCCGGGCTTGTAATGGTGCTGGTCGGCCTGTGCAACGTATTCGCCGCTCCGCTGCTGGCGTATTTCCTGCGCTAGCTGTCGCCCTCCAGCTTTACCATCCGATGACTGAGGATGCGGTAATTGCTCCGGCGACTAAGTTGCCCACTTCAGGGCTTGAACAAGGCTCGTACAGGCCGTATCCGGAAAGACCGGCCAGCCTGTGCCGGAGCAATACGGCACACAGCGTCGATGACAGGCGGCTCACGCATTCTTACCCCCTAAGATGCCGCCACTTCCGCAATTGCCGAGGGCAGCGCCTCCTTCATAAGTTCGATGAAGTATCGCAACCTCGCCGGATAAAACTTGGCGTAGGGATAGACTAGACAAACCGGTAATGGCTGGGCCTGCCACGCAGGCACGAGACGCACCAACCGCCCCGCTGCGATATCGGCGTCCAACAGCCAGGCCGAGCCGACACACACGCCCAGACCGCGCAGTGCGGCGGTGCGTAACGCATAGAGGCTGTCGGTAGCGAAACGCGGCTGGAAGGCCACGTGTTCGGTGGCGCCCGTGGCCGTATGCGTCAACTCGATCTCATTGCGGTAAAAGGTACTCAATGCCAGCCACGGCAGGCCGGCGAGTTCGGTTGGCCGCTCGGGCGCATCGAATCTTTGCAGCAGTTGTGGCGCCGCGACGGCGATACGCGGCACTTCGGACAGTTTGAGCGCAACCACGCCCGGCGTCTGCAGTTCGCCGACGTGAATAGCGCAATCGATGCCAGCGGCGATGTAGTCGTGCAAGGCGCGGTCGTCATGCAGTAACCAATCGATACGCACATGCGGATACCGCACCAGAAAGCGCTCGACGATACGCACCAGCAAATCCTGGCCGAACGCATGCGGCACGACGACCCGCAACAGCCCTCCCACCTCGGCCGCGCTACCGCGCATGTCCAGATCGAAGGCCTCCCAATGGCCCAGCAGCTCCCTGCCCCGCTCATAGCAGCGCTCGCCATCCGCGGTCGGACTCAGGGCGTGCGTGGAGCGCTGCAGCAGTTGCACGCCGAGTTCCTTCTCCAGCGTCTGTAGCCGCCGACTGACGGTCGGCTGCGTGCTGCCAAGCTGAGCGGCGGCGGCGGACAGGCTGCCTGCTTCGACGATCCGCACGAAGGTCTGCAGCAGCTCGAGGCGATCGGTACCGATCACAGATTTAACATTTCTCATACGTAATACGCATAACCAATATGCTATGCAGCCTACTACCGCCCCGCTTCGGATTCAAAGAAAATTAGCAACGTTACTCATTCATAGACAATTCAGGTGACTCTTTTCATGTCAAAGACGCATGAGCAATCGGCGGAGAATCTATCCACCTCCTTGCTGCTGCTGTTCGCCGCTGGTGCTGGTCTGGCCGTGGCCACGCTCTACTACAACCAGCCGATGCTGGCTGTCATCAGCGCCGATCTGCACGCATCACCAAGCGCGTTGGGCTGGATTCCGACGCTGACCCAGCTCGGCTATGCGGCGGGCATGCTACTGCTCGCGCCGCTGGGCGACCGTTACGATCGACGCAGCGTCATTCTCATCAAAGGCGCGGCGCTGATCGTCGCGCTGCTGGCAGCCGCCTTGGCGCCTTCTATCACGGTCCTGGACCTAGCCAGTTTCGCGATCGGACTATGCGCCACGCTGGCTCAGGACATCGTGCCGGCCGCCGCACATCTCGCGCCCGCCGCGCTGCGCGGCCGGGTCGTCGGCAAGGTGATGAGCGGGCTGCTGTTGGGCATTCTGCTGTCGCGGGTAGTCAGCGGCCTGGTCGCCGCCCAGTGGGGCTGGCGCGTAATGTTTTTCGCAGCCGCAGGCAGCATCGCGCTGCTGTGCCTGGCTGCCTGGCGCGGCCTGCCGTCATTCACGCCGGCCGCACGCATGGGCTACCGCGCACTGCTTGCCTCGCTCGGCCACCTTTGGCTGCAGCATTCGGCGCTACGCCGTGCGGCAATCGCCCAGGGCCTGCTATCGCTGGCTTTCGGCGGCTTCTGGTCGACCCTGGCAGTGATGCTGCATCACGCACCGTTTCACCTCGGCAGTACAACGGCCGGTGCGTTCGGGATCGCCGGCGCCGCCGGCGCGTTCGCCGCGCCGCTGGCCGGCCACATGGCCGATCGCGGCGGCCCCGAGCGCGTCACGCGCATCGGCGCACTACTCGTCGCCGTTTCCTTTGCATTGCTCCTGCTCTTGCCGTGGTCGTCCGTCCCGGTCTACCTACTTTTGCTCGGCATCGGCTCGATCGGTTTCGACCTGGGCATTCAGTCCTCGCTGATCGCACATCAGTCGATTATCTACTCACTTGATTCCGAGGCCCGCAGCCGTCTGACCGCGATTCTACTCACCAGCATGTTCGTGGGCATGGCCGCGGGTTCAGCCCTGGCGAGCCTGATGCTCCAGCACATCGGCTGGCTGGGCGTGGTGGGGCTGTCGATCGCGGCCGGATTGGCCGCCTTGACCACCCGCATGTGGCCGCAGGGACATAACCGTCAGGCGGACGCTGCGGCCTGAATCTGTTGCCCGGCAGACGGATACAGATGACATTCCACTTCATCTAAAAAGCAAATCATTCGCACGTGGATGGCAGCTACCAAGTATTGACGCTGTGCATACCCAGAAACTTCATGTGGATGGAGAGCTTGAGGCGCCGGGTCTGCTTCGCCAGACTGGACGGAAACGGCGCGAACGGCGCGGCCAGGTTGACGATGTGATGTGCCACGGGCTCCAGGTCACCCGCGCCGTTCAGACCATTCAGTTCCAGTGCCTGCAGCGAACCATCCGCGCCGACGATCAGGCGTACCACCACCGTGCCGGCATTCTCGCCGTCGTAGACCATGTCGCCGATACGCTGCAGTTTCTCTAGCAATGCCTCGAGGTAATAGCGCGCCACCAGCGTGTGCGGATCATGCACCTGCGCGAACTGTGAATGACTGACCACCGACGAGGCCACGGAGTCTATCTGGGAGGTCAGCTTGCCCCAGTCCAGCGTCTTGCTTTGCGGCGAAGCCTTGGAAGAGGCGGATGCCGGCGGCGTACTCGCCCTGGGCTGCGTAACCGCCGGGTGTGGTTTGGGAACCGGCGTCGTCGCCTTCGGCACGGGCGGGGCGGCGTGCCGGGCATGTTCGGGCTGTTTTGGCGCGGGTTTGGCCGGCGCCGGACGGCTCGGCCTGGCGTTCGCCGGAGCCGCAGCATGCGGATGCGTGGGGCCGGCCGGCTGCGGTTTGGACGCGCTGGAAGCGCGCTTCGCCGGCAGTTCGTAGATCCGCGCGTCGACCGGCGGCTGGCGCTGCGGCGTGGGCAATTGCGGTTGATGCAGCCAGCGCGCGGCGGCCACCAGCCCGAGCAGCACCAGCAGTACCGCCAGCGGCAGCACCCAGATCAGACGGCGCAGCGGATCATCCGGCGGCGAGGGGCCGCCGAAGGTCAATGCAGTCACGGCTTGCGCACGGCGATCAGAAAGTGCTGCACACCGGCCCGGCGCGCCGCCAGCATGGCGCGCACCACGGTGCCGTCGTGCGAGGCCTCGTCCGCGGCCACAATGATCGAGCTGTCGTGACCCTTGAGCATCGGCTTGAGCACGCTGTCCAGATTGGCCAGCGTCACCGGCTTCTTGTCCAGGTAGATGTGATCGTCATGGGTGACAGTCAGCGTCACCGGTGCCTGCGGCTTGCTCTTGGACGCCGTGCCCTCGGGCAGGTTCACGGCCAGCGAATGCAGGTTCTGCAGCGACAGCGAAGCCAACATGAAGGTCGCGAGCAGGAAGAACATCACGTCGATCATCGGAATGATTTCGATGCGCCCGCGCCGCGAGGCCCGCGATCTAGGCAGCTTCATGCGCCACCTCCCCGCTCTCGCTCTCCAGCCGCGAGCGGTCGAGCAGACGCGTGCCCATGCGCTCCAGTTCGTCCAGGGTACGCCCCTGCAGACGCGAGAAATAGTTGAAACCGAACAACGCTACCAGCGCCACCGCCAGACCCACCGCCGTGGCGATCAACGCCGTGGCCACGCCCGAGGTCACGCCCTTGGGATCGACCAGACCGTGCGCGCCGAACAGGTGGAAGGCATGCATCATGCCGTAGATCGTGCCCAGCAGACCGAGCAGCGGCGCCGCGGTGACGATGGTCTCCAACACCCACATCCCGCGCCCCAGCACGCGCTCGATAGCCAGCGACTCGTCGCCGGCGCGAGATTCCGTCCACCAGACAGGCCGCCCGCGGTTTTTCAGAATTACGCGCAGAAAACGCACGTAGTGATGGTTGGGGTCGTTGGTTGCAGCGTAATGCTCCAGTTCGCCCCAGGCGACGTCAGCATCGGCCAGCAGATGACGCAGCGCGGACGGCGGCCGCGTATAACGCCAGTAGACATAGGTCTTGTCGAGCAGGATGGCGACCATCAGCACCGCCAGCGCCAGCAATGGCCAGATCAGCGGTCCGCCGAAGTTCAGCAACTGCCAGGAATCGAAGAGAACGTGCATAACTCAATCAGCCCTTGATGGAGGAAGCCGGCCCGGCCGCGACGTAAGGCCAGGCGAGGTTCCCATGCTCCTATTCTTGCGGACGTTAGACAATGGACCGCGACAAAGATTTACACTTTCATACGCCGCAGACCTCGCCACATACCGCCATCCCGGTTACAGTAGATCGCATGTGGAAATGATCCTACCGATACCGCCCATGAGCATGCGCAACTGCACCTGCGGCGCCGAACCCGAAGTACGCCGCGAAAACCGCCCCACGGCCGACGGCCGCGATGAAACGTTCTTTCGCGTGTCCTGCCCGGTGTGCGGACAGACCGGCCCGGCCGTCTCCGCCGCCGGCAAGGACGAAGCGACCGCCATCGCCGAAGCGGTCGAGGCCTGGAACGCCATGATTGCCCGCGCCCGCCCTTCGGAGGCCTGAGACATATGAGTCCCGCCCCCACCATGGACTCCAAACCTCGCTACAGCGTCCGCGAGGAAATCGCCAACGCTCTGATCCACGGCATCGGCTTCGCCCTGGCCATCGCTGGCCTGGTGGTGCTGACGGTGCTCGCCGCACAGATCAGCGCGCGCCACGTGGTCGCGGTCAGTATCTACGGCACCTGCCTGATCCTCATGTACGGGGCCTCGACGCTGTACCACGCCGTCCCGCAACCGCGCATCAAGAGCGCGCTGCGCCAACTCGACCATGCCTCGATCTTCCTGCTCATCGCCGGCACCTACACGCCGTTCACCCTGATCAACCTCAGCGGGCCCTGGGGCTGGTCGCTGTTCGGCGTGATCTGGGGGTTGGCCGCGCTGGGCCTGATCCTGCAGCCCCTGCTCAGGCAGCGGCGCGTGATCGCCGTCGCACTCTACATCGCCATGGGCTGGGCCGTGCTGATCGCCATCAAGCCGCTGATCCACGCCGTCGCCCCCGCCGGCATCGCCCTGCTGGCGGCCGGCGGCCTGGCCTACACGCTGGGCACGATCTTCTACGGTTGGCGCAAGCTGCCCTACAGCCACGCCGTGTGGCACGGCTTCGTGCTGCTCGGCAGCGTGCTGCATTTCTTCGCCGTGCTGTTCTACGTGCTGCCGTCCGCGGTTACTTGATCCGCCCGTCCACGTAGTACCAGCGCCCGCCTTCTCTCACGAAGCGACTGCGCTCATGCAACCGGTGTGCCCTGCCTCCGGACTTGGAACGTGCCACGAACTCCACCCAGCCCTGCGCATCGACCTCGCTGCCTTCCTGCGTGCTCAGAATCTGCAGCCCCAGCCAGTGCTGGGCCGGATCGAAGCCGATCGACGGCGGGCGCGTCGACGTGTGCCACGTATCGCGCAGGTAATCCGCACGAGCCAGCGTGAACGCGGTATAGCGCGAACGCATCAACTGCTCGGCCGTGCCCGGCAGCAGGTCGCCGTCCAGGTAGCGCCCGCAGCACGCCTCGTATCCGCCTCCGGAACCGCAGGGGCAGGCATCCGCCGCATCCTGGCCGTCCGTTTTTTTCGCCTGCATGTTGATCCGACCGCCTCCGTCCTGTTGAGATAGATTACGGATGCATGATCTTACGCGCTCCCCACCCATTCCGGTTGTCGCCTATCCATGACTGAACCGCAGGACATCGTGCTGGCCTACCACCGGCGCACCAAACACCAGTTCCGCCGCTACGCCGCCGGCCCGCCCGGGCTCGACTGGGACACCCAGCCCGACCCGTTCCGCAGCTTCGACGGCGCCCCCCAACGGGAACTGCCGTTGCTGGACGCCGCCGCGCCCGAGCCGGCCTACGCCGATCTCTACCGCCCCGGCAAGATCGCGCCGCGCCCGCTGGAGCTGTCTACCGTCGCCGCCCTGCTCGAACTGTCTTTCGGACTTTCCGCCTGGAAGCGCTACGGCGACACGCGCTGGGCGCTACGCTGCAATCCCTCCAGCGGCAACCTACACCCCACCGAAGCCTATGTGATCGCCGGCGGCTGTGCCGGCCTGGACGACGGCGTCCATCACTACCACAGCCGCGATCACGTACTGGAACGGCGCTGCGCCTTTGCCGAAGACATGGCGCCGCCCGGCACGCTGCTGATCGGTCTCAGCTCCGTCCACTGGCGCGAGGCCTGGAAATACGGCGAGCGCGCCTATCGCTACTGCCAGCACGACATCGGCCACGCCCTGGCCGCGGCGCGCTACGCCGCCGCGACGCTCGGCTGGCGGGTGCAGCTGCTCGCCGACTGGAGCGACGCCGATCTCGCCTCGTTGCTCGGCATCGACCGCGACGCCGACTTCGGCGACGCCGAGCGCGAACACCCCGATCTGCTGCTACGCATCGATACTGCAGATGCTGCGCCCACCGATACCGGCGCTATGCTCGCCGCCGTGCGCGGCGGCCACTGGTTTGGCCGTGTCAACCGCCTGTCGGCCAAGCACGGTTTCGACTGGCCGGTGATCGACGAGGCGGCCACAGCCTGCGTCAAGCCTACGACGTCGGAACCACAGTGGCAGTGGCAGACGCTGCCTGCACTGCCGCCCGACGCGCGCACGCCGGGCGCGGTCGAACTCATCAGGCAGCGGCGTAGCGCGCAAGCCTTCGACGGCACGACCGGCATCGCCGCGGCGGATTTCTACCGCATGCTGGACCTGAGCCTGCCGCGCCCCGGCGTACCGCCCTGGGACGTGATCGCCTGGGAGCCGCGCCTGCACCTGCTGCTGTTCGTGCATCGCGTGGAAGACCTGTCGCCGGGGCTGTATCTGTTCCTGCGCCACGGCAACGCCGAAGAACTGGTCCGCCAAAACCTCTCCGCCGAATTCGCCTGGGAACGCGTGGACGGCTGCCCCGGACACCTCGCCCTGTTCCGCCTGCTCGAGGGCGACGCCCGAGCCGCCGCGCGCACGCTGTCCTGCCACCAGGACATCGCCGCCGACAGCGCCTTCAGCCTAGGCATGCTGGGTGAGTTCGAGCAAAGCCTCACACAGAAACCCTGGACTTACCGCCGCCTGTTCTGGGAAGCTGGTGTGCTCGGCCAGGTGCTCTATCTCGAAGCTGAAGCCGTCGGCCTACGAGGCACCGGCATCGGCTGCTTCTTCGACGATCCCGTACATGAGCTGGCCGGCATCGAAAACACAGCTCTGCAGAGCCTATATCACTTCACCGTCGGCGGCGCGCTGACCGACGCGCGCCTGCAGACCCTGCCTCCCTACGCGCATCTGGCGCGGGCGGCATCAAGCTGAACACGGAGGACACCATGCAAGCCACCGCCGAACTCCAGGTCATCCCGCTCGGGACGGGCGTATCCGTGCGCACCGAGATCCAGCGCGTGGTCGAGCTGCTGCACGGGCATGGCTTCATCATGGAAACGCACGCCTCCGGCACCAACATCGAGGGTGAGCTGCACGCCATCCTGGCCGCAGTCGAAGCGGTACACGAAACCCTGCATGGCGAAGGTGCGGTGCGACTGGTGAGTTACCTCAAGCTGGAAACGCGCACCGACAAGACACCCACCCTCGCAGGGAAGAAACTCTGACGTGCTGCCGGAGGCCATCCATCATATGAAGCCGCGCTGGCCATTCGTCCCCACCCACCCGACACTGGCGGCGATCTACCTCGCCCCGGTGGCGGGCGCGCCGATGAACGCGGCCGACGCCGTGGAGGCAGTTGCCGGCGTAGGCCTGAACGGCGACCGCTACGCCGTAAACGTCGGCTTCTGGCAGGCCACCGACGCCTGCCAGGTCACGCTGATCGGCACGCCGGACCTCGCTTGGGCCGTCCGCCGCGCTCCCGCGGCACAGCGCGAACGCCTCATGCAGGGGCACCATCGCCGCAACCTCGTCGTCGACGGACTCAAGGCGCAAGCGCTACTGGGCAAGCGTTTTCGCATCGGCGAAGCCCTGTTCGCCTACCGCAAGCCGCGCCCGCCCTGCGGCTACCTGGACCAGGTCGAAGGTGCAGGACTGTGCCGCGCACTGGGTCGGCACAGCGGCGTGTGCATAGAAGTCATCGACGGCGGCCGGTTCGTCGTGGGTGACGCCCTGGAAATCGTCGGGTCGAGTTGAGTTCCCGTCTCAGAAGTGCGCCAGCGCCACGATGCGCGCCCCGAAGGCCACGAAGGCAACGCCCAGCACGCGGTCCAGCACTCCGCGCACGCGTCGGTAGGCGGTCTGCATGCGCGCATGCGAAAACAGATAGGCCACCAGCACCCACCACAGCACTTCTTCGGCAACCACGATGCCCAGCGCCGTGAGATGCACCCACAGCGGCGCATGCGCCGGGAACACCGCGACGAAGATACTGGTGAAGTAGATGATCATCTTCGGATTGGTCAGCGACAGCATGCCGCCGGTCAGCACCGCCCGCCGCAGCGACGAACTCGCTCCCCGCCCGGCATCGTCCTCGGCGTCCTCGGCGCTGCTCTCCCCGCGCTGTGACGCGCTCCACGCCGACAGCCCCAGCCAGATCAGGTACGCGCCACCGGCCAGTTGCATAAGGCCGTACACCGTGGTGAATCGCGTCATAAACAGCGCCACGCCGAAGATCGCCGCCATCGCCCACAGCCCCGCGGCGGCCGACACGCCCATCGCGGTCGCCACACCGACCGCACGCGAACGGCTCGCGGCCGAACGGCTGACCAGGAAGAACGCCGGACCAGGACTCATGATGGCGAGCAGGTTGATCGCGGCGATGCCGGCCAGCATAGGAACGTAGGACATGAAGCGAAACTCCGAATACGGTGCGTAGCGAGGGACCGCCCGCCCAGACGCTGTAGAGCGCTGGCAAACTTCCGGCAAGTATAGCTTCCGCCGCAGCCCAGATCAGCCGAACGGCGCCACTCCGATCAGGCTCAGATGCAACCAGAACGCGAACGCCGCCCAGGCCACCACGCCGACGACGACCGTCAGCACATCGCCGATGACGGTACCACCTGGATGAACCACGCCCGCGCGGTCATCGCGCATATGCGAGACCACGAAGTCAGCCACCGCCCAGGCAAAGAACAGCCCGAACAGCAACAGATCACGCAGCCACCCGGTCGCGAACAAATGCCCGAAGGCCCACAGCGCCACCCCGGCCAGCATCGGGTGTCCGACCCAGGTCTTGATGTGATTGCGCGGCACATAGGCCGCCGCGACCAGCACGAAGGCCAGCAGCGTGAACAGCGAATTCAGGTGCCGCATCGCGGAGGGAGGCATATAGAACATGGCCGGCTGCGCCCGCTCCAGCCCAAAGCCCCAGATAATCGCCACCAGGCCGACGCCCGATACCACCGAATACAAGCCCTTCCAACCGTTCTTGCCCAGCCTGAGAATCTGCCGCTCGCGCCAGGCCGGCGCCGGCATGTGCACCGAGTGCGCCCCCAGGAACAACACCAGACCGATGATCAGCAGCCACATGGCACGCCCCCTTCTGCCGTTCGGAACCTAGACCTTAGCAGTCGCATCCCATGCGTGCGCCCTTATTCGGTTCTTCGGATTCCGACTCGCCGAACGACTAAGGATTCCTTGGTAGTTCGTAGGTTGGGGTGAGGTACGAACCCCAACATTGCCATCGTCCCCGCGGACACCACGTTGGGGTGCGCTGCGCTTACCCCAATCTACGCCACCTGCATTCCTGCCGAGCCATCGGGAAATTCCGGATAGCTGCCTCCGTAGGTTGGGGTGAACAAAGCGTACCCCAACAAAAAGCTCCTACACCTCACCCCTCTCCCCAAACCCCGCATCGAAGTCCTCGCCGCACGCCCAATCACTCTCCACCAAACCAAGTTTCACATCCCGATGAAACGACGAATACGGCCAATCGGCCACTCTCCTGACATGACCGTGCTTGACCGGGTTGTAGTGCGTGTAATCCACATGCCGCTGCAGATCCGCCTCGTCCCGGATCAAATGATCCCAAAAGCGCCGCTGCCAAATGCCACGCTCGCCTTTCGCTCTCCTGCTCGGCCCGATACGTTCATTTATGATGACGTCGAGGTTGTAGAACTTGACGGGCCTGTCCGAGCCGGCAATGTGCAAATTTTGCACATTGCTTTTCTCGTCCAGCTCGCCTTCCTTGAACACGTTGCGCAGATGCTTCGTGATCACCGAACGCTCGCGGCCGAACAGCTCGCTCATCTGCTCCTGGCGCAGCCACACCGTATCCTCGCCCACGCGCACCTCGACGCGCGTTTGCCCGTCCTCGGATTGGTAGATCTGTACCGGCGCGCTCATGAATCTTCCCCCGCAGCCCTCTATTCCGCGTCCAAGGCCAACAAGCGCTCGCTACGCCAAACCCTCACTACGCGGACCTTGCGCTATTCCCGTCTGTATACGATGCGAAACGGCGGCCTGATCAGTTCCCGGAGATGGGGCTGGCCGAATTCCGGCACGACGCGACCCATGTCGGGGTGGGGCGAGAGCGCTTCCGCGCTTTCGACGATATCCGCCACCAAACGCCGCCCGACCTCGGGAACGCGTTCCCGCTCATACCAGGCCAGGATAGCTTCGAGATCGCGTACCGCCGATTCGGCAAACGTGACGCCGACGCGGGCCAAGACCTTAGAGCCCCAACCGAGCCTTCACGTCTTTCAACGAAACTTCCTGCCCCGCTTCGAGGTCGCTCAAACCGGCCACGACGGCCCGCATGAACGCCCGCTCGTCCTCCGCGGCTTCGAAGTCCTCGATGGACTGTACGACAGCCACGCCACGGCCACGGCTCGTCAGCAGGGTTGGACGGTGCGCCTTGGCGACATGCCTGACGATCTTGCCGGGGTTGATCTTCAGATCGGTGAGGGGAACGACATCCTCGGAGAACTTGATCGTCATCGCAGCACCTGTGCCTCGAAGAAATGACCCGATGATAGCACCGGTTGGAGGTGCCGTTTACTAAGCTTTAGGGCATCGCAGTGAACAGTGCGTAGGCGACGCAGACTCGCAGCGTGGAGTCGGGTCCGCCCGCTTTCCAGCCCGTAGCCACGTAGGTTGGGGTGAGGTACGAACCCCAACATTGCCAAGCGCCTGCCATGTTGGGGTGTGCTTCGCTTACCCCAACCTACTCTCAGCCAGCAACGCCTCGTCTTCCATCTCATCGCCGCCCAAATCTGCCGCGATCTCGCGGAACTGCGCCAACGCCGCTTCCAGGTCGTCGACGATCTCCTGCGCGATCACCTCGGGCGCGGGCAGGTTGTCGGAATCGGCCAGGCTATCGTCCTTGAGCCAGAAGATGTCCAGGCTGGCCTTGTCGCGCGCGGCCAGCTCCGAATAGTCGTAGGCGCGCCAGCGGCCCTCGGGATTGTCCTCGCTCCAGGTCGCCTGGCGCTGGTGGCGATTTCCGGCGTTGTAGCAGGCCACGAACTCGTCCAGGTTCTCGCGCTTTAGCGGGTTGGTCTTGAGCGTGAAGTGCTGGTTAGTGCGCAGGTCGTAGATCCAGAGCTTCTTGGTCCACGGCGTTTCCGAGGCTGGCTTCTTATCGAAGAACAGCACGTTCGCCTTCACGCCCTGTGCGTAGAACAGCCCCGTGGGCAGACGCAGCAACGTGTGCACGTCGCACTCGTGCAGCAGCTTGCGGCGGATGGTCTCGCCCGCCCCGCCCTCGAACAGCACGTTATCCGGCACAACCACCGCCGCCCGGCCGTTCTGTTTGAGCAGCGTTTTGACGTGCTGCACGAAGTTGAGCTGCTTGTTCGAGGTGGTGGTCCAGAAATCGTCGCGCTCGACGCTGTCGCGCTCCCTGCTGACCTTGCCCTCCTCGCCGACGATGGTCGTGCTGCTCTTCTTGCCGAACGCACGAAATCCCGTTCGACGTAATAACCGTAAAGCTCGTCGAGTGTCTCGCGCGGGTCCGTGGCCAGCACGACTCTCGTCCCGGCGAACCGGACCACGGTTTCGCGTGGACGCACGATCTCGGCGAACACCGCCTTACCCGTTTCAGCAGGGTTTCCCGCCCCGACCTGCAGGAGCAATTCCGCCGCACGCGCCAGTTCTTCTCGCATATTCTGCATCGTGGCCTTGAAGACCTTACCGTCCAGATGCTCGAAAAAGTGCGTGACCCGCGTCTGACGGGTCATCAGCTTGAAGTCGAGATAGCCCTGCTCGGGCGCAAGCAACAGGATACCCACATTGGCGAACTCGCCCGTCTCCACGAACGGCATGAAGCGTACGATCGAGTACAGACAAGGTATCTTGTTCATTTCAGGCTCCAAAACCCGTCGCGCCGGTCTCAATTCTGAAAGATATTCAGTTCAACCAACCCGCTTCGTGCAGTCGAGTCCATGCGGCCGACACATGATCCGGCACCATTAGCGAGCGCTTCCGCGCATTCCATTGCTGCACGGCCGCCAACGCCTCATCCTCAGTTGCCGCACCTTCATGTCTGGCTACCCAGTGCACCGTCGCCAGCAACTCCATGCCATAGGGTGACTGGAATCCTTCAATCAGGTCGCCTACGCGACGGACACGCTCGGCCAGAACCTCATGGCCTTGCGCATCGACGAACGCTTCGGCCTCGACAACGGCCTCCGGCACCGGCTCGATTTCGGCCTCCACAACACCATCGCCCAGCCCTCGGATGAAATGCCCCTCCATACGATTCAGGACATGGCGTAAGGTGTCCGAATACGGCCCATAGACGTGCTTCTCGAACGGCAGATTCAAGGTCTCACCGGCTTCCTGCAGAAAATAAGCGAGTTTCTGCACCTCAATCTTGGACAGCCCGTAGCCCAACGTGCGGTACGTGTCCAACACCTTGATGACCGCAGCACGACCTGGCGTCATTCGCGGTCGTTTGGTGCGCACTTCCATGCTCTTCGGATCGGGAGCACCCTCAGGCGGAAACAACCGCACATCAACGTCCGGCAGATCGGCGAAGGCCGTTTCGATCAACGGATGCACCACCTCCCAATCGAGACCGCCATTGCCGCAGCCGAGCGGAGGGATCGCAATCGAACGGATACCGAGCTGGCGCACCTGCGCTACGAGATCAACCAAACCGTCACGAATGAACTCGATACGTGACTTGCCACGCCAATGATCCTTGGTCGGAAAATTGACGATGAAGTTCGGCTTGACCAATCCCCCGGAGTCGAACACGAACATCCGCCCCGGTCTGACCTGCTTGGCCTTACAGGCTGCCTCATAGGCTCGAAAGTTCTCCGGCCACCTGTTGCGGAACTGCAACGCGATGCCCTTGCCCATCACACCGACGCAATTCACCGTATTGACGATCGCATCCACATCGTCCTGCTTGAGCAAATCGCCATGTACGAGAGAAATAGCCATACTTATTGCCCGAGAAAATACCAGTCGCGCTTCACCCTAACTGGCAAGTTTACGCCAGAATCGCCCAGTATCGTGCACACCACCTGTGCTTGCTGCTCATCCATTACTCCGATCTGGGCAAAACTGCCCAATGAAACACGCTCACGAACCAAGAACTCCGCCTGACGCCTCTCCATGCGGTCCGCATAGCGCTCATTTCGGAGATTGTTCTGCCAGTACTTGCAGAAACCGTCCAACCTCGGTTGCTCTGTCAACAAATCCCAAGCCACCTCATCGAGCCGTGCAAGATCGGTAAACGCACGGGAAAATGCCAGCGTCGCGTTGCGGTCGTAGAACACGAACGGCACGCTACCCGCGGTAACGCGATCCACCGTCGTTTCCAAATGCACGATATCTCCCTGGCGCCACCGGCACCCTTCAACTCGTCCGCCATTGACCGCATACAACATCGGTGAGCGTGGCGCGAAATAGAACGGCACATAATCATGCACGACCCCGCCGGGAGGATTCGGCACCGCCCGCCCAGCGCGGGCGCCCTGAGCACCCTGATGGGCGATATTCTGGTAGGCAATTCCGGCGGCCGCACCCGCATTCTTCGACAGCAACGCACCCGACGCACAAATCGCCGGTAGATTGGCGATGGCTGTAATGTGGAACAGACGTACGGGATGCGGGACGCTCATTGCTCGCTTCTCAACTCAAACGAAGTCATTCCTGACGGCTTAACCCACAAAATATCCGCAATTATCGCGTGTGTGGCGTTCACGCCGCACATTCCTCGTCGGTAGAAACCAAGCCGCCAGAAAACGCACGACTCAGGATCGATTGCCGCAGCCGCTCAGCGCGCTGGAGGTTAGCGTCCACCTGGGCTTCGGTTTCACGCAGAAGGGAGAGGCGGCGGTCGACTTCAGCAACGATACGATGTTGCTCGTCTAGTGGCGGTATCGCCACCGGCAGTGATCGAACTTGTTCAAGACTGAGACCCGGCTTCCCAGCGCCATAAGCCCATGACTCCAATAACTTACGGCCATTAGACGGCGAGATAATCCAATCAAAAACAAATGGCGCCATTTCTGAAAAATTGAGCTTCAACAGCGCAACATGCTGGCTTACGAAGGCGGATTCCCCTAGCTCGGGCACAAGGGCAGATTTCGTAACATTCGCACCCGTGATGGTGATCAGGATGTCTCGAAATGACACGCCACTTCTAGTGCCCTCAGCGCCTCGCGGAATCTCGACACGGGCGACTCCACGAACACTAAGTCTATCGGTCTTGATGTCCTGCGCACGGATAAAAAGCACACCCTCATCCGAGTAATAGTCACCCCACCCCCTCGACCCGCTTGTGACCAGCCAAGTTAGCTGCTCGACCGTTGCCCACACCCACCCCTCCGGTAATTCGGGAAGGTCGGTGGTGTCGGGCGCGGCGGGTTCTTTGTATTTGCGCTTGCCTTGCCACTGGCTGCGGCGGGTTTCGAGGATACGTTGCAGCAGTTGTTCGCCGTTCTCGTAGCTACGGCCTTCGGTCGCTCCCGGCATCCTGCCTCCCGCGACATTCGCACTTCCCTGTGCAGCACGCCTAGCAAGTTCGGCTTCGGTTTCGACGAGGCGGCCTTCGACGGCGGCTTTGAGGACGGCGGCTTTATAGCGCTTGAGGTTGGCCCTGACGCGCTTGAGGTTGGCAACGGCTTCGTCGAGGCGGGAGAACTGTTTTTCGATTTCCGCGACGATGCGTTTTTGTTGGTCGAACGGCGGAACCGGAAGAGCGATCTTTGACAGATTTTTACGCGAAATTCTCTTGCGAGTACTGCCACCTTGCAGCGAAGCTACTGCCGACCTAAATGCGGGAGAATTTATGAAATACATCAACCAGAGATGATTGAATTCACCCCCAGAAGAACGAACTATTGCAACATCAACAACAGTTACTGCTTTCTTTGAATCGCCTGGAAATATACATGCTCGCCCCAATGGGTCCGGCATACGCGCCACTAGCACATCACCCTTCTCTAGAAAGGTACAACCAAGCTCAAGAGCTTTTTCATGCGTTAGAAAACGGGCTGATTTATTGCGGTACTCACCGTCCCCGATATCAGCAAGCTGAATCAGACGAACATCTCCGTCTGGATCTTGATCTTTGCTTTCAACCCAGTCACCGTCGACAAAGACGCCGCTAGCACCAACTAGATCTTGGATCGTGGACAGCGTCCAGCCACACGGCAAGACATCTTGTAGCGCTGTAGGGACTATTTCTACTGCTGCATTCTTCATGCCGCCAACGTCTCGTTCAATTCGTCAATCATCGCATTCAGTCCATCGCCAAATAGCTGATACAGCTTGCCCAAGCCATCCCCCTGGACGAAAGGCACATATTCGCAATCATTCCGTTCGACGCTTACCCAGTTCCAGCAGTTCATCCAGACTGACAGGAATCGTCCGTTGATTCGCACGCTCTTTGACCACCTTGACTAACGCTTCGTCGTCCAGCCTTTCCTGCTCGACTTCATCAGCGTCAGCAGGTGGTTTCTCCTTGTTCATCCATACACCTCGTCATGGCTGCCGATGTCGATCAGCAGAATTTCACGCTCTGTGATCTGCAACGTCAGAGTTATCCGGTAACTGTGGGTCAGGTTGACGGCTTGCAAACCTTGCAGTTTTCCGCCGAGCGGATGCAGGCGCAGGCTTGGCTGAAAGGGATCGGCGGCAAGTTCGGCCAGGGCTTTCGCGAAGCGGGGCCGAAGGTCGGGGTGCTTGGTCAGGAACTTGCGGGCGCGGCGGTCGAACGAGGCGGTGGTGGCCAGTGCCCAGTTCATGCCGCCGGTTCGCTGTCCAAATGCTGCAGCAGAGCTTCCACGCTGTCATGGCGGGTAATCCGCCCGGCTTTGGCATCTTCCAGCGATGCCTTGATGCGGGCCAGATCGGCTTCTTCCCGGGCTTCGACAAGCGCCTGATAGCGCTCTTCGGTGAGCACCACATACTGCGGACGGTTGTTCTTGACGATGTGTACGGGGCCTTCGGCCAGTGCCTCGTCCACGGCGGCGATGCCGCGTCGCTTGATTTCCTGTGCGGGGATCGTGTTCATGCTCGATTCCTATACCTGATTAGGTACTGATTTAAGCACTCATTCAAGCATCCATCAAGCCGCCAGTGTTTCGTTCAACTCTTCGATGATCGCGTTCAGCCCGTCGCCGAACAGCTGATGCACCTTGCCCAGTCCGCCCTCCTGGGCGAAGGGGACATATTCGAAATCGTCCCGCTCGATGCCGAGGTTGGCGGCGATGTGGTCGCGGATCATCTCCAACCACTTCATTTGTTCGGCGCTGAAACCGCCCTCTCCCCCAGCCCCTCTCCCGCTTGCGGGCGAGGGGAGGCCTTGGTGGGCCGCCAGCCACGCCTTGAAGTTGGCGTTCACGCGCTCGGGGAACGGTACCAGTTCGTTGTCGCGGCGCATGGCGAAGCGCACCAGCGAAACGAGGTCGGTCAGGATACGCCGGCCGGAGGCACCCTTGACCTTCGATTTCTCCAGCGCGGCGTAGGCGTTCCAGAGCTGGGATTCGTTCCACAGGTACGGCGGCTGCTCGATGCGCTGGGCGAGGTCCTTGACGGCCTCGAAGCTGAGGCGCTGGCGGTAGGGCTGGCTGTAGAGGATTTGCAGGGCGGTGATCTCGTCCTTGTGCTCCTGGATAAACTCCTCGAAGGAGTGCACCAGGCCGCGGGCGCGGTCGAGGGCGTCCTGCGAAAAACCAGCTTCGAGCACTTCGTCTGGGCTGACGATGTCGATGACGATCTCGTTCCTTTTCTTCACCTCGGCGATGGTCTCGCGCAACTGCGGGTCGTGCAGCGGCATGACGGCTTCGGTCACGATCCTGCGGCGCGCCTCGGCGAGCGCCTGCTCGGGGATCGGGCTGTCGTCGTCGGGCGCGCGGCCCAGGTCGGCCCTGGCCTGCTCGACGTGGCGGTCCGGGTCGAGGGCGGCGACGATGCGGTGGCTGAGGTCGTTTAGCCCTAGGCCGCCCGACTGCTCGCGGATGCGCTTGTCGTCATCGGCGCCGATGCGGT
Source organism: Acidihalobacter sp. (assembly GCF_037381185.1). NCBI lineage: Bacteria > Pseudomonadati > Pseudomonadota > Gammaproteobacteria > Chromatiales > Ectothiorhodospiraceae > Acidihalobacter > Acidihalobacter sp. The sequence goes on along the minus strand of NZ_JARRQY010000040.1, from coordinate 19,149 downwards.
GTTCCAGGCGCGCGAGGCGGCCGGCGAGCGAGGTAAGCACGTCGTCCTCGATGTTGCCGAACACGACCGCCTGCATGAGCTTCTCGAAGCCGACGGTGGGCTTCTGCTCCATGGGGCGAGAGTCGGTCTTGTCCTGCTCGCAAACGCCGACGGCATCGACGATGACGAAGTGATCCTTGGCGGCGGCGTCGGGCGTGACGCTCTGCAGGTCGTCGGCCTTGATGACGCGCACGCCACGGCCCTTCATCTGCTCGAAGAAGGCGCGGGACTTGACCGCGCGCATGAACATGACGATCTCCACCGCCTTGATGTCGGTGCCGGTGGCGATCATGTCGACGGTGACGGCGATACGCGGCATCGGGCTGGTGCGGAACTCGTTGATGAGGTCCTTGGGCTTGGCGCCGGTAGTGCGGTAAGTGATCTTCTGGGCGAAGTCGTTGCCCTTATCGAACTCCTCGCGCACGATCTCGACGATGTTCTCGGCGTGCTGGTCGTCCTTAGCGAAGATCAGCGTCTTGGGCACCCATTCGCGGCCGGGGAAGATCTCCGTGAACAGCTTGTCGCGGAAGGTTCGGATGACGGTGCGTATCTGGTCGGGCGCGACGACGGCGCGGTCGAGCTGGTTGGGGTCGTAGGCGAAGTCGTCGTCGAGCTGTTCCCAGCGCTTCTTGCGCGTGTCGCGCTCCTGGACCTGCACGCTGTAGCCCGCCTCCACCTTGGAGCCGGCCTCGGTGATGAGGGTGCGGATGCGGTAGACGTCGTAGTTGACGTTGACGTTGACGCCGTCGGCCACGGCCATCTCGTGGTTGTATTCCATCACCAGGTTCTGGTGGAAGAAGCCGAAGGTCTGCTTGCTGGGCGTGGCGGTGAGGCCGACGAGATAGGCGTCGAAGTATTCCAGCACCTGCGCCCAGAGGTTGTAGATGGAGCGGTGGCATTCGTCGGTGACGATGACGTCGAAGGTGCCGATCGGGATGCTGGGGTTGTACTCGATGACTTCCGGGCCACGCAGGACGCCGGCATACGGCGTTGCGGGCTTCGCTCCGGTGCTCATTGCGCCGGACGGCAACTCCGCTCCTCGCTCGGCCCGCGCCTTGTCTGCCGACGCCCTGCTGTGCCCGGTCACATTCCAGAGCCGCCCCAGTTCGTCAGCCGACACTTCTTCGAGGTCCTCGGGTAATTCGCGGCCCTTGAGCATGGAGTACATGCGCTGGATGGTGCAGATGCAGACGCGCGCGGTGGTGTCCAGCGTGTTGCTGCTGAGGCGCTGGACGATGTATTCCTCGCTGAACTTGAAGTTGTTGTAAGGCGAGGCGTACTGCTGGAATTCCTTGAGCGTCTGGTCGCCGAGGTTACCGCGGTCGACCAGGAACAGCACGCGCCGCGCGCCGGCGAACTTGATCAGCCGGTAGATGAAGGAAATGGCGGTGAAGGTCTTGCCCGAGCCGGTCGCCATCTGGATCAGGGCGCGCGGGCGGTTGTCGCGCAGCGACTGCTCGAGGTTGCGGATGGCCGTGATCTGCACCGGCCACAGGCCTTCCTCGATCAGCTGCGGCATGTCGCGCAGACGGCTGAGGAAGGTGTCGATCTGGCCCGCCGCATAGTTGGCTGCGCCCTCCTTGACCCCTGCTGCAGGGCTCAGCCATTCGGCCAGCAGCGCCGGAGTGTGGAAGGCGAATACGCCACGCGAGCGTGGGGCAAGATCGAGGCCGTTGGTGAAGCGGGTTTCGACGCCGGTGGACTGATAGGCGAAGGGCAGCGGATTGAGCCAGCGCGGCAGGCCGTCAGGCAGACCCTGGGTGTATTTGTCGGACTGGGTTTCGACGCCGGTTAGCGTGACGCCCTGCTTCTTGGCTTCGATGACACCCGCAGCCCTTCCATCCACGTAGAGCAGGTAATCGGCGAAGCCGTGGCCCTGCTTGAGCGGAAACTCTCGGATGGCGACGCCTTGCGCGGCGTAGATGTTGGCGCTGGCGGCGTCCTGCACGGACCAGCCCGCCGCTTCCAGCAGCCGGTCGATGTCTTCCCTGGCTTGTTGTTCTGGATGTGGCGCCACGCGCAGCCTGATGTACTTGGGAATGTGGGGAAATTACCACATTCGGCGGCAAATGCCCTGCGCCCCGCTCGACCAGTTCGTCGATCTGCGCTTCGTCGATGGTCAGCGGCGGGGAGATGATGACGGCGTCGCCGGCCTGGCCGTCGAGACCGCCCTGCGCGGGGTAGATCAGCAGGCTGTTGTCGAAGGCCTTGCGGATGATCTTGCCGGTGACGTTGATCGCCAGCGGGAAAGGCCGCTTGGTGGCCTTGTCCTGCACGAACTCGATGCCGATCATCAGCCCGAGTCCACGCACGTCGCCGACGATGGTGGAAGTCTCGGCCACGGCCTTGAGTTTGTCGGACAGGACTTGCCCCAACCGCGCACTGCGCTCGACCAGATCGTTCTTCTGCACGTAGTCCAGCACCGCCAGCGCGGTTGCGGCGGACAGCGGGTTGGCGCTCAGCGTGTGCCCGCCCATGATCGAGCCGGAGCCGCGGCGGATGACGTCGATCACGCGCTCGCTGACCATGGTCGCGGCGATCGGCGTGTAGCCCGCGCCGATGCCCTTGCCCAGGGTGATCATGTCCGGCGCCACGCCCCAGTGCTCCATGGCGAACATCCGTCCGGTGCGCGCGATGCCGGTCATGACCTCGTCGGCGATCAGCAGAACCTCGTGCTTGTCGCAGATCTCGCGGATGCGCTGGAAGTAACCGTCGGGCGGCACCACGGCGCCGCCGGTAGCGCCCACAATCGGTTCGGCGATGAACGCCGCGACGTTCTCGGCGCCGAGGCGGGCGATAGCCGTTTCCAGCTCGTCGGCATAGCGCTCGGCCTGCTCCTGCGGCGTACCGGCGTAGGGGCTGCGGTAGGGATACGGCGTGCGTGCCACGGGCAGGTCATCCAGCTGCGAGACGAAGCGGCGGCGGCGGATGACGTGGCCGGACATGGACAGCGCGCCCATGGTGATGCCGTGGTAGCTCATCCAGCGCGACAGCACCCGGCTCTTCTGCGGGCGGCCGGCCTCCTGCCAGTACTGGATGGCGACCTTCATCGCGGTCTCCGTCGCCTCGGAGCCGCTATTGACCAGGAAGGTCCAGTTCACGTCGCCCGGCGAGAGCTCGGCCAGGCGCTCGCACAGTTCCTCGGCGGCGCGGCTGGTGAAATGCGAGCGGTAGACGAAGGCGACCTTGCCGGCCTGCTCGGCCATGGCATCGAGCACTTCCTGTACACCGTGGCCGATTGAGGCGGTGACCGCGCCGGCGCTGCCGTCCAGGTAACGCTTGCCGTGCACGTCGTACAGATACACGCCCTCGCCATGCGAAATCTCGGGATAGTCTCCGTCGATCAAGGGCTTAATAAGACGCGTATTTTCGGTCACGTGAGAACCCTCCCTGGGGCACTGGCGGGGCGGCCGGGGCGGACCGCGAAAGATTTCATGATATATTCCGGACGAAGCTTCAACTATTCTCCGCCGAGCGCCATAAACGCCGGGCTCTTTTGTACATTGTGTACAGCTGCCCGCCGCAGTCAGTGGAAGGACGCAACCCATGAGCTTGACCGTCGCCGACGCGATGAAGCTGTCCGTCATGCAGCAGGCCCGGCTCGTCGCCGGCTCGACCGGTCTGGACCGGCAGATCCGCTGGGTGACCATCGTGGAGGTCATCGAGGACGTCTCGCGCCTGCAGGAAGGCGAGTTCCTGATCACCACCGCCTACGGCTGGGAGGCCGATCCCGACCTGGGCCGGCGTCTGCTCGAAGGCTTCGCCGCGCAGGGGCTGTCCGGCGTGGCGATCCAGACCGGTTTCTACCTCGCCGCCATTCCGCAGCCGCTGATCGAGCTGGCCGACAAGCTGGGACTGCCGGTCTTCGAGCTGCCCTCGCAGCTGAACTTCTCCATGGTCACCCGCGAGCTGCTCGAACAGGTCGTCAATGAGCAGTTCCATGCCCTGGCGTACTCCGAGAACGTCCACCAGAAGCTGATCCACCTGGCGCTGTCCGGCGCGGGGCTGGACGCGCTGGCGCAGGAGTTGGGCCTGCTCACCCACGCCTGCATCCAGGTCTACAACGCCAAGTGGCGCGTCGAGACCCGGCAAGCGCACTCGGACGGCGACGCCGCGGCCCCGGATTTTCGCCGCTTCGTCATGAATGCGTTGCTCGGCAACACACAGCAGCGACGTGAACTGCTGGAGCACCGCCAGACCATACGCCTGCACTTCGAACCTCCCGCCACGGACGCGGAAAGCCCGGAACTCGCTCCGCTGGTGATCGACGCCGCCGAGGCAGCGTTGGAGACGGATATGCGCTCGGCCCTGGACCGCGACCCGGACGAGGGCGCCGAACACGCCTCGGGCTGCGGCATGCTACCGGCCGACGCCGCCATCGCCCCGATCACCGACAACCGCGAAATCCTCGGCTACCTGCTGCTGGCCAAGTCCGGTTCGCTCACCGACTTCGACCTGCTCGCCCTGGACCATGCCTGCAAGGTGTGCGCGCTCGAGCTGATCAAGCGTCAGGCCGTGTCCGACGCCGAGCAGCGCCTGAAAGCCGACTTCCTGGCCGAGCTGCTGCGCGGCAACCCGAACCACCTGCCGGCCCAGCTCGAACGCGCGGCGGCGCTGGGCATCGACGAAAACCGGCTGCATACGGTCGCGGTGGTGGAAGTCGAGAGCGAATCGGCCGAACACGGCCCACCCGCCTGGCATGCCATCGAGCAGTCGCTGGCTCTGCGCAACGTGAAGTTCTTCGCCAAGCAGGGTCTGGGAGCGACGCTGGTGCTGATCGAGCATGACGTGGACGACGATCTGCGCCGCCTGATGTGCGAAGCCGCAGCCAACGTCAGCGGACCGCAGGCCGTGCGCATCGGCCTCGGCGAGTCCAAAGGCGAGCTGGAGCGATTGTCGGACAGCACCCGCGAGGCCTACGTTGCAGCCCGCTTCGGCAGCGTGCTGCACGAATACGCCGGTGTGGCGGCCTTCGCCGAGCTTGCCCCCTACCGCCTGTTCATCGACATGCAGCAGCAAGGCATGGATCTGTCCGCCTATTTCCGCGACGTGCTGGCGCCGCTGCTGGACAAGCCGCAGTTGCTGAAGACGTTGGACATGCTGCTATGGAACAACATGAATCTGAAGTTCACCGCCGAGGCGCTATACATCCACCGCCATACGCTCAAGTACCGACTGCAGAAGATAGAACGCGAGACCGGCCACGAGCTGACCAATTCGCACCAGCGCTTCGAGCTGCAGGCGGCGCTGATCGCCTACAAGGTCCAGGAGGCCGCCTGCCGCCATCGCCTGGGTCTGCCGACGAGTATTCGTGCGCCACAACAGGATGAGATGGATGCGGATCTAGGGAGTGGCACCTGAAGGGGTTATCCGTGGTTGGGGGGAGTGCGGCGAGCCTCGGGCTACAGCCCTCCTCCCTCTTTCTAACGCTGAAACTTGTTTCGAGCGCGTCACTGATTCAAATCAAATCCCACACACTGATTCGCGTCCGAAACCGACCGCCACGGACAGCAAGTACGCCGCTTTCCCGCACAAGACAACCCTATACCGATCAACAGCCCACTGGACATCCCACCACACGCCCATACTTAGATAGAACGAACCATCCAATCGCCAGCAATACCGGGCCATGCCTCTATCCCATCGCCTCCGCAACGGCCTCCACTCCGCCCTGATGTTCGGCGGCTTGCTCGGCCTGCTCGCGCTGCTGGCTGCTTTGCTCAGCGGGCCTCAGCTGATGCCGGGTATCGTATTCGGTGGACTAATACTGCTGATCGGCGCCTCCCGTGTCTCGCCACGTTGGATTCTGAGGCTTTACGGCGCACGTCGCATGCAGCCCATCGACGCCCCCGGCCTGTTCCATCTGCGCGACGAACTCGCAGAACGAGCCGGGCTGGAGCATGTCCCGGAGATTTACTACATACCGACGCCGGTGCTCAACGCATTCTCCATCGGCCGCCGCCGCGACGCTGCCATCGGCCTGAGCGATGGCCTTCTGCACAAGTTGTCTTCGCGAGAACTGGCCTGCGTGCTAGCGCACGAACTCAGCCATATCCGGCATAACGATGTGTGGGTCATGACCCTGGCCGATGTCCTGGGGCAGATCACCCGTACGCTTTCCCTGTTCGGTCAGATTCTGTTGTTGCTCAATCTTCCCCTGCTGCTGCTCGACGAGGCCCATGTACCCTGGCCGGCCATACTGCTGCTGCTTGCCGCGCCGTGGCTCAGCATCCTGTTGCAACTCGGACTGTCACGCAGCCGCGAGTTCAGCGCCGATCTGGGCGCCGTCGAGCTGACCGCCGACCCCGAGGGGCTGGCACAGGCGCTGATCCGCCTGGAAACCCAACAGCCGGCGGCGCCCGGCCGGCGCGCACGCATGCGCAGCGAACCATCGCTGCTGCGAAGCCATCCGGTTACCGAGCAGCGCATTGCCCGCCTGCAGGAGCTGGCGCATAGCGCACCCTACGGCGGACCAAACCCTCGCCACTCCCTGCATCCCGGCTGGCCACGCGCCGAACATCGTCCGCGACGACGCTGGTTGAGTGGTTTCTGGCACTAAACGCGCAACTGCGCCAATTGCGCATGTACCAAACGGCTCGCTCCCCGTTACACTACGCGTCCTACGCACAGGGCCGAGCAAACTCATGTCCGTCAGCCAATATTGCAAGCGCGACGCAGCCAGCATCGCCGCCGATGCCAGCGCGCTGGATGCCGCCAAACTAATGCGCAAGCACCGCACCGGGACCTTGGTGGTGATCGGCGAGCAGGACGGCAAGCACAAACCGCTCGGCCTGCTCGGTGAATCCGCCCTGGTCATGGAGGTACTGGCGCGAGGCAAGGATCCCAAGACCGTCACCGCCGCCGACCTTATGCAGCCACTCGAGGATTGCGCGCGCGAGGATGAGGCCGTCTGGGCAGTGGTCGAACGCATGCGCGAACGCAACCAGCGCCGCCTGCCGGTCACCGATGTCGAGGGTGCATTCGTGGGCCTGCTTGCCGCCGACGATATCCTGGAACTACTCGCCGCCGGCCTGATCGACATCGCCATGCTCACCCGCGCGACACCGGCCACCGGCAAGACGTCAGGCACCAAACGCGCCGGGCAGAAGAACACCGCCCGCAAAGCCACCAAGCGCCCGGCCAAGAAAGATGCCGCCAACAAGAAGGATCCGGCCGACCAGCCCGAGAAGGACTGAACCGGGCGCTGCGCGATCCGCGCGCCGTTCTCAGACGGGAGGTTTTGGGGTAAGGTGCGCCGTTGCCGGCTTCACCGTCACTCCGACCGCCGGCCCGTCCGCGCATTTCCACGCCCGCACCGCGACCCCGGCTCATGAAACCGCTAGCTCTCGACAAGTCCTACGTACTCGACATCCTCACCCGCCTGCTTAACACGCCCAGTCCCTCCGGCTATACGGACCGCGTCGTGGCCTTGGTGTGCGAGGAACTCGAGCGCCTTCAGGTGCCGTTCGAGCTGACCCGCCGCGGGGCCGTGCGCGCCACACTGCAGGGCGAGTGGCCCACTCCCGACCGGGCACTGGCAGCGCATCTGGACACGCTTGGCGCCATGGTCAAGGAACTCAAGCCCAACGGGCGGCTGCGCATCGCGCCGATCGGGCACTGGAATGCGCGCTTCGCGGAAGGGGCCCGCGTGACGCTATTCACCGACGGTGGCGCCAGCTTGCGCGGCAACATCCTGCCGCCGAAGGCCTCGGGCCATACCTTCGGGCCCGAGATCGACGATCAGCCCTGCTCCTGGGACCACGTCGAGCTACGCGTCGACGCGCAGCTCGAGAATGCCGCCGACCTGCGCCGCGCCGGCATCCAGGTCGGCGACTTCATCGCCGTGGACACCAACCTGGAAATCAACGACAACGGCTATATCAACTCCCGCCACCTCGACGACAAGGCCGGCGTGGCGGTGCTGCTGGGCATGGTGCAAGCGGTCCAGGCTGCTAAACGAGACAGCGGCTTGATGCTGCCTGTGAGCTGCCACGTGATCTTCACCATCACTGAAGAAGTCGGCGCCGGCGCCTCGGCCGTACTGCCACCCAGCGTGGCGGAACTGGTCAGCGTCGACAACGGCACCAACGCACCGGGGCAGAACTCGCGCGAATTCGGCGCGACCCTGGCCATGGCCGACATGACCGGCCCCTTCGACTATCACCTCACCCGCCACCTGCAGGGCCTGTGTAAAACGCACTCCATCGCCTTCCAGCGCGACGTGTTCCGCTACTACCGCTCCGACAACGCCACCGCGCTGGAAGCCGGCAACGACGTGCGCACGGCGCTCGTGTGCTTCGGCATCGACGCCTCGCACGGCTATGAGCGCATCCACTGGGATGCGCTTGAATCGCTGATCGCTCTGCTCAGCGTCTATGTGCAGACGCCGCCGCTGACGTTCGGCTGAACTCTATCGGCAAGCCGCAGCGAAACGTCGCAGCAGACTCAGCACCACGGACGCGGCCACACCGGCGTCCTCGGCGGCCAGTGCCTCGTCGGGGTGGTGACTGAGACCGTCCGGCGTGCGTACGAACAGCATGCCGATATCGGTCAACCCCGCCATCGCCAGCCCATCGTGACCGGCCCCGCTGAACAGTTCGCGGGGACGCTCCCCGGTCGCGTCCGCCACCGCCTCGCCCAGTTCGCCGATCAGCCAGGGTGCACAGGAAACCGCCGACTGCTCGTAGACCAGCGCATCATCGAGGCCTAGGCCGTGCGCCTCCGCAATGCGCCTCGCCTCGCCGAGAATGCGTTTGCGGGCATCCACCCGGATCGCATCTTCGGGCGAACGCAGCTCCAGGGTCAGGCGGACCTGCGCGGGAATGACGTTGACCACGTTGGGCACCACTTCCAGCTCACCGACCACGCCCACGCAATCGTGCGTTTCGCGGCACACACGGTCCAGTTCCAGCACGATGCCGGCCGCTCCCACCAGTGCATCGCGCCGGCTCTCCATCGGCGTCGTTCCGGCATGCGAGGCCTTGCCCTTCAACATCAGGCGATGACGTTCGATGCCGGTCAGGGCGGTCACCACGCCCACCGCCTGCCCGGCGGTTTCCAGGACGGGTCCCTGCTCGATGTGCACCTCGACGAAAGCCCGCACGTCTTCCGGCCTTCGCGCCAGCGCGGGGATGCCGCCCGGGTCCGCGCCGAACTCACGCAGAGCCCGCTCGAGGCTGACGCCGTCGGCGTCCTCCATCGCCAATACTTCCGCATCGAAACCACCGGCAACCGCCTTGCTGCCCACCAGCGAGGTGGTGAAGCGTCCGCCCTCCTCGTCGGAAAAAGCGATCACCTCGACCGGATAGGGCAGCGCCGCCCCCTGCTCTCGAAGTGCCTCCAGACAGACCAGCGGCAGCACGATGCCCAGCATGCCGTCGTAGCGCCCGCCGCTGCGCACGCTGTCCTGATGCGAGCCGAAGATGAGCGTACGGTGGTCGCTGCCTTCGCCCTCCAGGCGCCCGACCAGATTGCCGGCATCGTCCCAGTGCGTCTCCAGGCCGGCGCGCTGCATCCACCCCTCGATCAGCGCACCGACCGCGCGGTGCTCGGCCGTGAAGCTGAACCGCGTCACGCCCGCCCCAGGCTCCGAACAGGCGGCTGCCTGGTCCAACCGCTGCAGAATCTCCTCGCCCAGTGCGTTCATTCCCCGCCTCCGCATCAGTGGCGCTCGGGCGCGTTGGGCACGGGGATACCGCGCAAAAAGGTCTGGAAGTCCGCCGCCAGCACATGCTCGTAAATCTCGAACAGCCGCGCCACGGGGTCGGCGTCGGAGTCGACGCGCAGATCCACCGGGGCACGGTCCATCGACACCACCCGCGCCGCCGCCGACCACTCGCCGCGACTGTCTCCGCCCAGCTCGCGACTAACCGCGAGCGCCTTGAGCAATCGCTCGATCAGCAGGCCGCGGCTTGCCAGAAAAGTCTCACGCATAGCAGGAAGCAGCGCTGTCGAATGCAGCAGATTGCCCGCCAGAGCGAGATCGTTCTCGCACACATGCAACTTGTCGTCGGTGTTCGAATCGCCCGTCCAACCGGCGGTGCCGCCGCGGCTATCAAGCACGATCAGCTGCCGATACGCGCGTCCGCTGTCGTGCCCGGTCAGCTCTGTGACGGCCTGCTGCGCGTCGGCGCCCTCTTCCAGCAAACGCAAGCCGCGCGTGCCGTAAAGCGTGTTGGTCCGGTAACCCTGCGTAGCGATGGCGCCCACGCCTGGCTGCAGGTGCAGCACATACCCCCCCACGCACGGCCCTCCCGTGGCGACGGCTGCACCCAGCTCGCCGGTGGCGGGATCGCGAGCGATCAATGAAAAAGTCATGGCACTCCCTGGCAGGCCGGTTCCTGTCGAAGGCGGGAAATTCTGCGATGCAATTTATCATGATAAATGTTTGTCATCGGCACGTATGGGATGATTAAATCGGAACGCATTCGCCGCACCGGGGACGGCGGGCAGGGAAACAGGAGAAACACCATGCGTCATCCGATACTACGTGCCGCGACTGCTCTGGTGGCGCTCGGCGCACTCTCGGGAATCCTTACCGCACGCGCTGCGACGCCTCCCGGCGTGCTGATCGTGGGCCAGAGCGCCGAGCCCAAATCGCTGGATCCTGCCGTCGATACCGCGGTAACCGATTTCCGCATCCTGGAAAACATCTACAACGGCTTGACCCAGTACAAGAGCGGCACGCTACAGGTTGCGCCGGCACTAGCCAAGAGCTGGACGATCAGCACCAACGGCCTGACCTATACCTTCGACCTGCGCAAGAACGTCAAATTCCAGGACGGCACGCCGTTCAACGCCGAGGCAGTGAAGTTCAACTTCGACCGCATGCTGGATAAGAACAACCCCTATCACGACACTGGCCCGTTCCCGCTGGCCTTCTTCTTCGGCGACGTAAAGAAGGTGACGGTGCTCGGTCCGTACAAGGTGAGGTTCACGCTCAAGAAACCCTACGCACCGTTCCTCTCCAACCTCGCCTACCCGACCGGCCTGATGGTGTCGCCGACCGCCGTGAAGAAGTACGGCAAGAACTACGGCAGCCATCCGGTCGGCACCGGTCCGTTCGAGTTCGTCGAATGGGACCGCAACAACAAGCTGGTGCTCAAGCGTAACCCCGACTACTGGGGCGGCAAACCTTCGCTGAAGACGGTTATCTTCCGTCCGATCACCGACACCAACACGCGCGTGTCCGAACTGCTTTCCGGCGGAATCAACATCATGTTCGGCGTGCCGCCGAATTCCTTGAAGCTGTTCGACCACAACGCGAACTTCAAGGTCTACCAGCAGGTCGGCCCGCACGTCTGGTTCGTGATCCTCAACGAGAAGGACGGCCCACTGAAGAGCAAGCTGGTGCGCCAGGCGATGAACTACGCGGTCAACAAGGAAGCGATCGTCAAGGATGTGCTCAAGGGTACCGCCGAGGTTGCCAACGGCCCCACGCCGCCGGCCTTTGCGTGGGCCTACAACAAGAAGCTGCAGCCGTACCCGTATGATCCGGCCAAGGCCAAGAAACTGCTGGCCGAAGCAGGCTACCCGAACGGTTTCTCGACCGCTTTCTACGTGACGCAAGGCGGCTCCGGCATGCTCTCGCCGGTCGAAATGGGCACCGCGATCCAGGCCGATCTGGCCAAGGTCGGCATCAAGGTGAAAATCGAAACCTTCGAATGGAACACCTTCCTGTCCAAGGTCAACGCTGGCCTCAAGGGCAACGTCGGCATGGCCGAGATGGCATGGATGACCAACTCGCCCGACACTCTGCCCTTCCTGGCGCTGCGCACGCAGGCCTGGCCGAGCAAGGGCGGCTTCAACTCCGGCTACTACTCAAACCCGGAAGTGGACAAGCTGCTAGAAGAGGCCCGCGCCACCCGCGACCAGGCCAAGCGCGCTGAGCTGTACAAGAAGATGCAGGTCATCGTGCACAATGATGCGCCATGGATCTTCGTCGCCAACTGGAAGCAGAACGCGGTCACCAGCGCCGGCGTCAAGGACTTCAAACTGCAGCCCTCGTTCTTCCTGCTGTTGCACGACGTCAAGAAGCAGTAATCATCACTGTTCGAGGGGCCGTTCGCGGCCCCTCTTTTACTGTGCGCGCTGAAGGATACGTTTCCTTTTACGCCGGTCAGGCGGAGACTTCTCTATGTACGGCTATATCGGCAAGCGCCTGCTTGCAGTGATCCCGGTATTGCTCGGCCTGTCCCTGGTGATCTTCATCATCATGCACCTGATCCCGGGCAACCAGGCCACCGCCATGCTCGGTGCCTATGCGACGCCGCAGAACGTCGCCAAACTGAACGCCGAACTCGGTCTCAACCAGCCGCTGCCGATGCAGTACTTCATCTGGCTGGGTAACGTTCTTCACGGCGACCTCGGCTATTCGTACACACTCAACCGCCCGGTGCTCGACGTGGTCATGCAGCGCTTCGGCAACACGCTGATCCTGGCCATCGCTGCGTTGATCCTGTGCACTACCTGGGGTCTGCTCGCCGGCGTCGTATCCGCGATCCGCCAGTACAGCTGGACCGATCGCATCGTCACGCTGCTGATCCTGACCGGCATCTCGCTACCCTCGTTCTGGCTCGGTCTGATCCTGATTCTGGTCTTCGCCGTCGACCTGCACTGGCTGCCCACCAGCGGCATGTTCGAGGTCTATGGCGGCGGCGGCCCGCTCGACCTGCTGCGCCACCTCATCCTGCCGGCATTCACGCTGGCGGTCGGCGCCACCACCGTCATCGCCCGCCTGACGCGCTCCAACATGCTCGAAGTGCTGCGTCAAGACTACATCCGCACCGCCCGCGCCAACGGCCTGAGCGAAGGCCGCGTGGTCTACCGTCACGCCTTCAAGGCGGCGCTGATCAACGTCATACCCGTCATCGGCGTACAAGCCGGCTTCGTGCTCGGCGGCGCTGTATATATCGAAACCGTGTTCCAATGGCCAGGCATCGGCCGCATGCTGGTTCAGGCCATCGAAAGCCGCGACATCCTGCTGGTGCAGGGCGGCGTACTCGTGGTGGCAAGCAGCTATGTGCTGTTCAACCTCGCCGCCGACATCCTGCAGAACGCGCTCGACCCGCGGGTGCGCGCATGAGCACTGTCGCCTCCTCGCTGTTCGCCACATGGAGGCGTGTCGCGCGCAACCGCCTGGCCGCCTTCGGCGCCCTGATACTGCTCGCGGTTGGCGCGCTCGTGCTGCTCACGCCCATCCTGCCGCTGCAGCCGCCCGACGCCACCAATCTCGGCAACTCCCTGCTGCCCGCGCTCAGCCCGGGACATCTGCTCGGCACCGACCAGCTCGGCCGCGACATGCTCTCGCGCCTGCTGTGGGGCACGCGCCTTAGCATCGCCGTCGGCATCGCCGCCACGCTATTCGCCGCGGTGATCGGCTCGGCCATCGGCATCATCGCCGGCTACGCGGGCGGGCGCGCCGACAACCTGATGATGCGCGGCATCGACATGCTCATGGCCTTCCCCTACATCCTGCTCGCACTGTCCATCGTCGCCGTGCTGGGGCCCGGTCTGATGAACGCCATGTACGCCGTGGCGCTGGTCAACATCCCGTTCTTTGCGCGCAACATCCGCGGCATCACCGTCGGCATCGTGCACCTGGAGTACATCGACGCCGCACGCCTGACCGGCAAGACCGACCTGCGCATCCTGCTCAGCGAGGTGCTGCCCAACGTCATGCCGGTGATCATCATCACGATGTCCACCACCATCGGCTGGATGATCCTCGAGACCGCCGGCCTGAGCTTCCTTGGCCTGGGCTCGCAGCCGCCGCAAGCCGACCTCGGTTCCATGCTCGGCGAAGGGCGCAAGCTGCTGATGGTCGCGCCCAACGTGTCGATCGTGCCCGGCGTGATGATCTTCCTGCTGGTGATGAGCGTGAATCTGCTCGGCGACGGCATTCGCGATGCGCTCGACCCGCGCCTGCGCTCCGGCGCGCTGGCCCGCCCGGCACCGGTCACCGAAATCGACCGCAAGGACATCCCCAGCGCATCACAAGTCGGGGACGAAGCGCTGCTGGACGTCGATCGCCTACGCACCGAATTCCAGGCCGGCACGCGTGTCTCACAAGCCGTCAACGACGTATCCTTTCGCATCGCGCCCGGCGAATGCCTGGGCCTGATCGGCGAATCCGGCTCCGGCAAATCCGTCACCGCACTATCGCTGACGGGCCTGGTCGCCTCGCCGCCCGGGCGCATCGTCGGCGGTGCCGTGCGTTACAACGGACAGGACGTGCTCGGCCTCAACGCCGAGCAGTTGCGCCGCATCCGCGGCAAGGAAATCGCCTACGTCTTCCAGAACCCGCTGTCCACGTTGCACCCGCTGCACCCGATCGGCGAGCAAATCGTCGAGGCGATCCGCGCGCACCGCCCGCTGACGCACGCACAGGCCTGGCAGCGCGTGGTCGAACTGCTCGATCTCGTCCACATTCCCAACGCCGCGCAGCGCGCCCGCGCCTATCCGCACGAACTCTCCGGCGGCATGCACCAACGCGTCGGCATCGCCATGGCGCTGGCCAACGAGCCAGCGCTCATCGTGGCCGACGAACCGACCACCGCGCTGGATGTCACCGTGCAGGCGCAGATCCTCGCCCTGCTCGACGAAATCCGCCGCGAGCGTAGCACCTCGCTGCTGTTCATCACCCACGACTTCGGCGTACTCTCACAGATTGCCGACCGCGTCGCCGTCATGTACGGCGGCCGCATCGTCGAGCAGGGCCGCACTGCCGAGCTGCTCGCACATCCTGCGCACCCCTATACCGCCCGGCTGATCGACTGCGTGCCGATGCTCGGCAGCGGCCGGCGCGAAATGAGCGCCATCCCCGGCCTGCCGCCCGCCGGGGATGCCATGCCGGCCGGCTGCGCCTTCGCGGCACGCTGCGATCGGGCGACCGATGCGTGTCTCGAGCGTATCATCGAGGAACGCGACATTGCTCCGGCGCATAGCGTGCGGTGCCTGCATCCGTTGCGGGGCGAGAGGCAAGTGTGATTTATCGCGCCGGCACAGCATCTTACGACAAGTTCTGGAGGCGGGACGCCGTGAGCAAACGCAGGTTGGTTTCGGATTTTCGGCACTCGCGCAGAGTTTCAAGCGCGAAATGGCGAATGGTGATTTCGTCTACACGCGGCAACGTGCCCGCCCCCCTGTCTTTGAATGCACGAAGAAAGTCGCTCGCACGCCTGCGCCTGCCAGTCGAGAAAAATCCAAACGCCGCCAGCCTGCGAAACGAGGCCGCCCAACCCAAAGCGTGCTCGCCCAACGGGCAGACAGCATGAACGAAGCTCCGATCCTGCAAGTCGACAAAGTCCACAAAACCTTCGGCGGCGGCCACACCCTGCTGCGCAAGCCAAAACCGCAGGTGCATGCCGTGCAGAACGTCGAATTCGCCGTGCAACCCGGCGAAACGCTGGGCATCGTCGGCGAATCCGGCTGCGGCAAATCCACCCTGGCCCGCATGCTGGTCGGCCTGAGCCTGCCCACCTCCGGCAGTATCACCGTCGAAGGCCGCGACATGGCCGCGCTCAAGCGCAAAGGCACGCGCGCCGCCGGGCGCATGATCCAATACGTATTCCAGGATCCGCTCAGCTCGCTCAATCCGCGCAAGACCATCCGCGAGATCCTCGAGGCGCCGCTGATCCATCTGCACGGACTGGACAAACCGGCCCGCACCAAGCGCATCGCCGAACTGATGGACGCGGTCAATCTGCGCCCCGAGTTCCTCGAACGCTATCCCCACGAGTTCTCCGGCGGCCAGGCCCAGCGCATCGGCATCGCCCGGGCGCTGGCCGCCGACGCACGCATCCTGGTACTCGACGAGCCGGTGTCGGCCCTGGACGTGTCGGTGCAGGCCCAGGTGCTCAACCTGCTGCGCGAACTACGCCGCGAGTTCGACCTGACCTATCTGTTCATCAGCCACGATCTGGCCGTGGTCGAGGCAATCAGCGAACGCATCGCCGTCATGTATTTCGGTCACATCATCGAGATCAGCAACGCCGAGCAGGTATTCGCTCAGCCGCACCATCCGTATACTCGATTGCTGCTCGACAGCGCACCGAGTATTGCCAAATCACGCGCCATCCGGAGCCAGACTGCAGCCGAACTGCCCGATCCGCTCAATCCACCGCCCGGCTGCCCCTTCGCCCCGCGTTGTCCGCACGCCGACTCGCAGTGCCAGGCACAGATTCCTCCACTAACCCGACATGGCGACACCCACTCCGTTGCCTGTTTCCACCCGCTCTGAGGCAGACGATTGAAAGCCCCGCCTGGAGAGAAAAAACGCGTCGGCACGAACGCCCGCGGCGCCACCTCTGCGCGCGGGCGCAACCGACCGCGCCAGCTCGCCGAAGCGCTCAAGGACTGGATCGCGGAACACGCCCTGCAGCCCGGCGACCGCCTACCCCAGGAAAAGGAACTCATCGAACTGTTCAAGGCCAGCCGCGGCACCGTGCGCGAAGCTCTCAAGCTACTCGAGGCGCAGGATCTCGTGAGCATCCGCACCGGTCCGCGCGGAGGCGCCTACGTCAAGGACGTCTCGCTGGAGCGCGCCACCGAGCTGCTGGGCAACTATTTCTTTTTCAAGAACCTCACCATTCACGACATCTACGCACTGCGCATCCAGCTCGAACCCGAGCTGGCCGCCAGTCTCGTAGGCGTGATCACGCAGCAGGACATCGACCAGCTGCAGCGCCTGATGACCCGCTACGACCATCCGCCGCAGTCGCCCGGCGAGGAACGCGAACAGCGCTTCGCCGAGCTGGCGTTTCACGAAACCTTGACAGAACTGTGTCCCAATCCGGTGTTAGCCTTCTCCTGCCGGTTCCTGATCCGCCTGCTCAAGGAACTGACGATCTGCCATCGCATCTACGAACGGCCGCAACCCAAACTGCGCGCCGGCGGGCACAGCTACCAGCTCAAGCTGCTGGAAGCTCTGCGTGAAAACGATGCCCACGGCGCCAGAAACCTCATGCACGAACACATGTGCTTTGCGCGGGACCTCATGGAAACCCAGGAGGCCGAAGTGTTGCGCCAATTCCTGCGCTGAAACGGCAAGGAACGTGAATCGGCACAGAGTGCCATTCCGTCAACGCCGAAATAGCGGACATTACCAATTATAAGTTTTCGGCTCGCAGGGGCAGGGCCTCAAACATGCAACGATCGAGCTATAAACAACACAGAATTCTTCTGATCGCACGGCTTGTATTGATCATGGTCACCGCCCTGATCGGCGTCATCGTGTTCCTCATCATAAAGAATCACGCCCAGCAGCAGATGATTTCCAATCTGCAGGTCGCGCTAGGAAACCACGTCAGCGATGCGAACAACGAGATCAGGAGCAGCGCCGGCAAAACGGCGGCGTTTGCCGGCCATCCTTTCCTGATCAATCAGATCTACATCCTGAACGCACATCCCGATGACGCCCGAGCACTCGCAGCGCTGCAACGCGAAACACATGCACTCCTCGCCAACGGCTTTTCGAGGGTTGCGCTGTACGGCAAGAACGGACGCCAACTCGCAAGCGTGGGCAGCCCCATCAGCCAGCCCATCCAACAGATCCGCCTCAAACTGGGTAAACGCAACGACCTGCTGTTCAAGAACGGCTACTACCTGCGCACGACAATCGCCATCCGCAGCAACGGCACGCAGATCGGACGGATAGCAACCGAACATCCACTACCGCTGCTCAGCCGCATGTTCTCAGCCAACGCACACTTGAGCAAAACCGCCGAGCTTGCCATGTGCGCCGCGCTGCCCGGCGGCGGCATGCGTTGTTTCCCCTCGACACGCTCTGACCACGCTTTGGAGTTTCCGCCGCGTCCAGCGGGCAGTGCGCCGCGGCCCATGGGCTTTGCGCTGCGGGGCGAGAGCGGCGCCACCCTCACGCACGATTACCGCGAGCAGAACGTGGTCGCCGTATTCATGCCGGTGAGCGACCTCGGACTCGGCATGGTTCTGAAAGTCGACCGTTCCGAACTGTACGCGCCGATCTGGCGCCAGTTTCTGTACCTGCTGCCTCTGCTGTTGTTGCTGCTCGTCCTGGCGCTGTTTTCCCTGCGCTGGCTGCTCAATCCGCTGATCACCGAACTGGTGCGCTCCGAGGAAGAAACACGCCGGGCCAACGACCGGCTGCGCGCCAGCGAAAAACGCATGCGCATGGTGGTGGACAGTGTCGACGAGGGCATCCTGAGCATCTCGGCCGACGGGACGGTCGAACTGTTCAACCCCGGCGCGGAACGCATATTCGGCTATCGCAGCGGGGAAGTCATCGGGCGCAACGTGTCCCTGCTGATGCCCGAACCGCACCGCGGGCAGCATGACCAATACCTGCGGCACTACCTGAAGACCAGCGATGCACGGCTCCTCTGCGGCCCCCGCGAAGTTGTGGCACAGCGTCAGGACGGCACGCTATTCCCCATGGAGCTAAGGGTCTCCCAACTCGATCTCAATAGACAGCGCAGGTTCATCGGGATCGTGTACGACATTTCGGAACGCAAGACCAGCGAAGAAAGGATCGCTCACCTGGCTCACCACGACGTGCTCACCGGCCTGCCGAACCGCCGCCTCACCCAGGACCGGATCGAACAAGCCATCGTCCGCGCCCAACGGACACTCTCGCGATTCGCAGTCATGTTCGTCGACCTGGACAAATTCAAGCAGGTCAACGACTCGCTCGGTCACGATGCCGGCGATCAGTTGCTCAAGGAGGTCGCACAGCGTCTGACCGACTGCCTGCGGGAGGAGGATACAGTCGGCAGACAAGGCGGCGACGAATTCATCATTCTGCTGAACGAAGTTTCGGCCGATGCCGATGCCATATCAGCAGCCGACAAGATAGGAGAGGCCCTGTCAGCACCCTTTCAGGTCCAGGGTTCGGAAATGCAGATCGACGCCAGTATCGGCATCACCGTCTATCCCCGCGACGGCGCCGACTTCGAAACCCTGATCAAACACAGTGACATGGCGATGTACCGCGCCAAGAAGTCCGGGGAACGGCGTTGCCAGTTCTTCACCGGAATCGAAGATTCCGCGCCGACGACTGACCCGCTCGCGCCCAGATAGGTCCTCTCACTTGAGCGCCGTCCAGGCGCCCAGGCCGACCAACAGCCAAAACAG
>NZ_JARRQY010000039.1:0-29826 GCF_037381185.1 Acidihalobacter sp. | reverse complement strand
CCCTACGGGCAACCTCGCGAACGCACCCCTGAACGGGGCCCGCAGTCATTCGCCGTCCAGGCGAAAGGCTGCTTGGCCGGCGTCCTGCCGGCCATCCCCGCCCAGGCGCACGTTCGCGAAGCAAGCGATCAGGGGGGACTAAACGTCAAAACCGGGCGAGTCCGAAGCTGAATCGTTCTGAGTCAGTTTGATAGCAGATCAAGCGTTTGGGATACGTTCTGTTTTGACTCCCCGCTTCCCGTTTGGCCTTGCCTCGAGCGTGCGCCCCGGCGCGGGGTCGGGCGGCAGGGATGCCGCCCGAGCAGGCTTTGCCAGGATGGCAAGTGCCTGCGGCGCCCCGCGACGGGGTGTGCGCTCGAGGTCTGCCCGTAGGGACAAGGCCTTTCGGGTGCCTTTCTTTCGTACCTTTCTTTGGGCGTGCAAAGAAAGGTACTCGGGCGCGTCACTCACGTAAGACCAGCACTACCTAACGCTGATTCGCGCACGAAACGTGCCTCAGCGCCAAAAACAGGAAAAACTCCCACCGAGTCACCAACAGAAACGACATACCTCGAATCGCGCACGAAGCAGATCCTAGCCACCAGAAGAAAACGCTGCTCCTCGCGCCACACCCGCTAGCGTCCAACCCCAGCCCTAGCCACCGCCCACACCTCAACCCGCTTCACCCCAGCCCGGCGCAACAACTTGGCGATCTCGGACACGGTCGCTCCAGTGGTCATCACATCGTCGATCACGGCCACCGACTCCGGCAGGCGGACACCCTCGCGCAAAGCAAACGCTCCGCGCACGTTTTTCAGCCGCTGCTTGGCCGGCAGCTGCATCTGCGCAGCGGTGGCACGCACGCGCGTCAGCGCGAACGCGTCCACCCGTACTCCCCAATGACGGGCCAGCGGACGCGCCAGTTCCAGGGCCTGGTTGTAGCCGCGCTCACGCAGGCGCGAGCGATGCAGCGGCACCGGCAGCAACAGTTCGGGCGGACGGCGCTCCGACGCTTCGGCCGCCTCTATCAGCAAGGCGGAAAACAACGCCGCATGCGTCAGCCGACCACGGAATTTATATTCCGCAATCAGGCGATCCACCGGCTCGGCATAACGCAACGGCGCGAACACATCGGCATAGGGCGGCGGTTTCCTGAGGCAGCGCCCACAGACGTTCCCGCCCGAACGGATCAGCGGTCGCCCGCAGCGGCTGCAGGCGCAGGCCACGTGCGGCAGCTCTGCCGCACAAGCCGCACACAGATCACGACCCTGCGCGCCGGAAGCACCGCAAAGCACGCAAGCCCTCGGATACACGGCGTCCAGCAGTTGTCGCAACAGTCGAGGATAAACCATGGTTCGCATCTAGAATCCCCCAGCACAGCACAGCACAGCACGGGCATAGGGCCATGTAGACTATGCTATTGGTCCGGCACAGCCCGCCAGTTTCCGATCCAACATCCACAGGCTACGACATGAGCGACGCCCCCGACTTCCGCTCCTCCGAGTTCCTGCTGGAACACGTGCGCAAGACCATGGCCTTCTATCATCCACGCTGTATCGACCCGGCCGGCGGCTACTTCCAGTATTTCCGTGACGACGGCGAAATTTACGACCGTCATCATCGGCACCTGGTCAGCAGTACACGCTTCGTCTTCAACTATGCCATGGCCGCGCTCCGTTTCGGCGATCCCGCCTACCTCGACGCGGCGTGCCACGGCCTCGCCTACCTGCGCGACGTGCACCGCGACTCCGACACCGGCGGCTATGCCTGGACGCTACTCGACGGCGAGCCGAACGACCGGACCAACCACGCCTACGGCCTGGCTTTCGTGCTTCTGGCCTACGCCAGCGCCGTGCGTGCGGGCATCGCCGAAGCCCGGCCCTGGATGGACGAAACCCGTGATCTGTTGGAAACGCGCTTCTGGGACGCCGACGCCGGCCTCTACCGGGACGAGGCCGACGCCTCCTGGTGCTTCACAGCCTACCGCGGACAGAACGCCAATATGCACATGTGCGAAGCGCTGCTGACCGCCTACGAGACCAGCGGCGAACAGCTCTACCTAGACCGCGCGCTGAGCGTCGCCGACCACATGACGCGCCGTCAGGCCGCCAAGGCCGGCGGTCTGGTCTGGGAACACTACAACACGAACTGGGAACCCGATTGGGACTACAACCTCGACAACCCCAAACACCTGTTCAGACCATGGGGTTTCCAGCCCGGACACCAAACCGAATGGGCCAAACTGCTGCTGATCCTGGAGCGACACGCGCCGCGCGATTGGCAACTGCCGACCGCACAGCATCTGTTCGATACCGCACTCGCCCGAGCCTGGGACCCCGAGTACGGCGGTATTTGTTACGGCTTCGCACCCGACGGTTCCATCTGCGACGACGACAAATATTTCTGGGTTCAGGCCGAGTCGCTGACTGCCGCCGCTGTGCTCGCGACGCGCAGCGGCGACGTACGCTACTGGGACTGGTATGACCGCATCTGGAACTACGCTTGGGCGCACTTCGTCGACCACGAATACGGCGCCTGGTATCGCATTTTGCGGCGCGACAACAGCAAGTACAGCGACGAGAAGAGTCCGGCGGGTAAAGTCGACTACCACACCATGGGCGCCTGTTACGAAGTGCTTGGTCTGCTGGACCGTCAAACATCGGACTGACCCGCGACCGCACTCGAACAGCGACTGCCCGATCCTCAAACTGCCCTTCGTGGGGAGAAAAGCCTCACCGTATCCGCCGCGCGGGAAGGAGGCGGATACGCTTGTCTATAGTTATCCCGTCGATAAAACTTACAATATCGTAATAATTCGACAGCAAGACTTTACTCTCATGCTCGATAAAAATTATAACTAATTGATTTTTAATTAAATTAAATTCCATCCCTCATGCCTGGCTCGCAATATGCTTACTCTCCATACAGGCGATCCACGATGATCTCCGCACATAACGTAATAGAGACTTTTCTGTAGTCCGGCCTGAATTGGGGGGGCCTCCACATGAAACGCATACTTCTTATTGCAATTGCCGCATTTGCACTCGTCGCCGCCAACGCTGCGCGCGCCGTACCGGTCGACCTCGAACTCGCACTGCTGGTCGATGTCTCGGGCAGCGTGAGCAGCACCGAGTACAACCTGCAGAAAACGGGCTACATCAATGCCTTCAACAACGCAACCATCCAGAACCTGATCGCGGGACTGCCGGGCGGGATCGCCGTTACCTATGTCGAGTGGTCAGGCGCTAGTCAGCAGTCTCAGCTCGTGGGCTGGAGCCAGATCACGGATGCGACCAGTTCGAGCGCTTTTGCCTCGGCCATCTCCTCGACCAGCCGCGCCTTCTCCGGCCAAACCGCACCGGGCAGCGCCGTCAACTACGCTGTGCCGCTGTTCAGCAACAACGGCTACGAGGGCAGCCGCTGGGTCATCGACGTGTCAGGTGACGGCACTCAAAACGATGGAACCGACACCGCGGCGGCGCGCAACAACGCGCTGACTGCCGGTGTGGACACGATCAACGGCCTACCTATCGGCAGTACCGGCCTCACCACCTGGTATCAAAACAACATCGTTGGCGGAACGGGGGCGTTCCTGATCGCTGCAAACAGCTTCTCCGACTTCCAGAACGCCGTCTACCAGAAGCTGTATCGCGAGATTCACGGTGGCGACGTGCCCGAACCGTCCTCGCTGGGCATGCTGGGCTTCGGTCTGATGACACTGGTCGGCTTTGTGGCGCTGCGTCGGCGCATGCTCTGATCCCGAGTGTCGGATCGCTTTACGCTTCGGCGGCGGCCTTCGGGCCGCCGTTTTCGTTCTAATTAGCCTCGCCCGTCAGGCGTCCGGGTAGATTTCCTCGTCCTCCTGCGCCAAACCATCATCCAGCGTTACCCAGGCCAGACGACTTCCGACCCAAATATGCCGATCCGGCGGATAATGGTCGGCATCATCCAGCGTGCTCACGCTGACGTCTATCGTGTCCGGCGAAAGCGCCGTCCAAAGCGCCAACTGCGCGCCGCAATCCGAACAGAAATAGCGATCGCTGCCTGCCAATGCGCTGTAGCGGCGCGCTTCGCCCGCAGTCCAGCGAAAAGCCCCAACGGGCACTGTTGCCCAGGTCACATGCGTGCCCCCCGTGGTGCGGCGGCATATCGAACAGTGACAGACGGCAACGTCTGCCAGCGCCTCCAGGTCTATCGCGTAGCGGCATGAGCCGCAGTGACAGCCTCCCTCAAGCATCGTCGTCTCCCCATCTCCAATTCGGCCAGAGATTGGCACCAAACCTCGATCGCCTCAACATAAGACCGCCCTAATACAGCTTAAAATATCAATAGTGATGTTTGATACTTGATTATGGATTTACGGAATTCCATAATTAATTTTTCAAAATATCCGATTACGCACCGCAATGATCACCGCCAGCCAAATGCGAGCCGCCCGCGCGCTGCTCGGAATCGACCAGCGGCAGCTTGCCGAAGCTGCGGGATTGTCCCTGCCCACCATCCAGCGCATGGAAGGCAGCGAAGGTCAGGTCCGCGGCAACGTCGAATCGCTGGTGCGGGTGGTGGATGCACTGGACCGCGCCGGCTTGGAACTGCTCGGCGAAGGCGCCAGCAGCACCGCAGGCGGACGCGGCGTCCGCCTCAAGGCACCCGCCTCCGACAACGGCGAGGCTAACGCCTGAAACGATTATGGACGCGGTATGGACATCGGCAACGGCTTCGCTAGGACTGGCACTCGCCTCGTCCTTGGCGAGCTTGCCGGCCACTGCGCAACGCCCCGGCCTGCTGCGTCGGCTGGCACTGCCGCTGTTCGCCCTGGCCGGGCTGAGCGCACTGGTCTGCGGGATGATGGTGCTGGCGAGCGGCGAAAGCGCCACCGTGCAGTTGCCGCTCGGCCTGCCCTGGCATCCCTGGCGTTTGCACGTGGATGCTCTTGCCGGCTTCTTCCTCAGCCTGATCGGCGCCCTGACGCTAGCCGTCGGCATCTACGGCATGGGCTATGTACGCGATTTCGAGCGCGGCCGCGACCCGCTATCCGCGCTGGGCTTTTTCTCCGGCCTCTTTTTGCTCGGCATGCTCCTGGTGGTACTGGCCGACGGCGCCTTCATGTTCATGGTCGCCTGGGAGCTGATGACCCTGGCGAGCTACTTCCTCGTCGCCTTCCAGCACGACAACGCCAGCAACCGCCGCGCCGCCTTCCTCTACCTGCTCATGGGCCACATCGGCGGGCTGTGCATCCTGCTGGCCTTCGGCGTGCTGGCTAACTTCGGCGGCGGTTTCGGCTTCGACGCTCTGCGCGCCGCACATCCGTCGTTCCTGTGGGCCAGCGTGGCCTTCTCCCTGGCCTTCGCCGGCTTCGGCATGAAAGCCGGCCTGGTACCGCTGCACGCCTGGCTGCCCGAGGCGCATCCCGCCGCGCCCTCGCACATCTCCGCGCTGATGTCCGGTGCCATGCTCAAGGTGGCGGTCTACGGCTTTCTGCGTTTCGTCTTCGACCTGCTGGGGCAGACGCACTGGCAGTGGGGGGTCGGCGTGCTGCTGATCGGCTGCGCCTCGGCGCTGATCGGCGTACTGTTGGCGCTGATGCAGAGCGACCTCAAGCGCCTGCTCGCCTACTCCTCGGTGGAGAACCTGGGCATCGTGTTCATCGGCATCGGCCTCGCACTGATCTTCCTCGGCACCGGCCACCGCCTGCTCGGCACGCTGGCGCTGGTCGCCGCGCTCTACCACGCGCTCAACCACGCCCTGTTCAAAGGGCTGCTGTTCATGGGCGCCGGCGCCATCCTGCACAGCGCGCACGAACGTGACCTCGACCAGATGGGCGGGCTGCTGCGGCGCATGCCGTGGACGGGCAGCTTCTTCCTCGTCGGCAGCCTGGCCATCGCCGGCCTGCCGCCGCTCAACGGCTTCGTTTCGGAATGGCTTACCTTCCAGGCCGCGCTGCAGACCTGGCAACTGGAGAGCGGGCTGCTGCGCACGCTCATTCCGGTCGCCGCTGCGGTGCTGGCGCTCAGCGCGGCGCTGGCCGCAGCAGCCTTCGTCAAGGCCTACGGCACGGCCTTCCTCGGTCAGGCGCGCACCCGCCACGTGCGTCGTGCCCGCCAGGTACCGCTGAGCATGCGCATCGGACAGGGTCTGCTCGCCGCACTGTGCGTGGCCGCCGGCGTATTCCCTACCACGATCATCGCCTGGATCGAAAAAGTCCCGCATGAGCTGCTCGGCACCCAACTGCCGCAGGTCGGCGCGCAGGGCTGGCTGTGGCTCACGCCGATCGCGCCGGCCACCGCGAGCTACAGCGCTCCCGTCGTGCTGATCGCGCTGCTGCTGCTCTCGGCACTGGCGGCCGTCGCCGTCAGGCGCGGCGCGGTGCGCCGCATCCGGCGCAGCGACGCCTGGGACTGCGGCTTCGCGCCGCCGAACGCGCACATGCAATACACCGCCACCGCCTTCGCCCAGCCGCTGCGCCGTGTGTTCACGCCGCTGCTGCACATCGACGAGAGCGTCGAGCCGAGCGGCGAGACCACCGTGCGCTACCGCCTGCGGATCGCAGACCGCAGCTGGGCATTGTTCTACGCACCACTCGCGCGCTGGCTCGACCGCCTGACGCGTCTGGTCACCCGCCTGCAGGCGGGCAGCCTGCGCGTATACCTCGGCTGGACCCTGGGCACGCTGCTCCTGCTGCTCTGGTTGGTGACTCTGTGAACACCGTCGACCTCGCACTGGCCGCCGTGCAGGCACTCGTCTACCTGCTGCTCGCGCCGCTGCTGGTGGGCTGGGTGCGCAAGGCCAAGGCGGTGCTGCAGAACCGCCGCGGCGCCTCGGTACTGCAGCCGGCGCGCAATCTGCGCAAGCTGTTCGCCAAGGAAGCACGTGTGGCGCACACCGCCTCGCCGCTGTTCCGGGTCACGCCCTATATCGTCTTCACCGCCACTTGGCTCGCCGCCGCCGCGGTGCCGCTCATCGCCACAAAGTTGCCGACCGCTACGGTCGCCGACGTCATCGTCGTCGCCGGTCTGCTTGGCCTGGCACGCTTCTTCATGGCGCTGGCCGGCATGGATGTCGGCACCGCCTTCGGCGGCATGGGCGCAAGCCGTGAGATGATGGTCTCGGGGCTGGCCGAACCGGCCCTGCTCATGGCCGTGTTCACGCTGGCCATGTCCGCGCACAGCACCAACCTCGCCGGCATGGTCGATCACCAGCTGGCCGGCGGCTCGCTGCTGCTGCCGTCCACGCTGTTCGCCCTCGGCGGGCTGGTGCTGGTAGCCATCGCCGAGACCGGCCGCATCCCGATCGACAATCCCAGCACGCATCTCGAACTGACCATGATCCATGAAGCCATGGTGCTGGAGTACTCCGGCCGTCACCTGGCGCTGCTGGAATGGGCCGCGCAGCTGCGCCTGATGCTCTACGGCGCGCTCATCGCCAACGTCTTCTTCCCCTGGGGCATCGCCACGACGCCCACGCTATCGGCGCTGGCTGCCGGTGCACTGGCGATCGTCGCCAAGCTGGCGCTGCTCGGCCTGTTGCTGGCGGTGGCCGAGACTGTGCTGGCCAAGAAACGCCTGTTCCGGGCGCCGTCCTTCCTCAGCCTCGCCTTTCTGCTGGCCCTGCTCGGCCTGCTCAGCCACGTGATCCTGGAGCAGGGACTGTGAACCTGCCGCCGCTGCATTCCATCGTCCTGGTGCTCGCCGCGCTGGCCCTGTTCGCCTCCTTCGCCCTGCTCGCGCAGCCGCGGCTGCAATCTGCGATCCACGCCTTCGCCTGGCAGGGCGCGCATGTCGCCGCGGTCACGCTCATAGTCGCGATCGCCGACCACGCGCCGGAACTCTACTTCTCCGCCGCGCTCACCTTCGCCCTCAAGGCGCTGTTGATCCCGTGGATGCTGCATCGCCTGGTGCGTCGCCTCGGCCTGTCACGCCAGCGCGACGAACTCGCCCACCCCATCCTCGCCGCCGGCGCCGCCGTCGGTCTGGTGGTGTTCAGCTACTGGCTGGTGCTGCCCATCGTGCAGCAGGGCCTGGAGTTCACGCGCAACATCGTCGCCATCAGTCTGGCGGTAGTGCTGGTCGGACTACTGATGATGGTCGTGCGCCGCCAGGCGGTGGTGCAAGTGCTTGGCTTCATGTCCATGGAGAACGGCCTGTTCCTCGCCGCGGTGAGCGCCACCGGCGGCATGCCGCTGGTGGTGGAGCTGGGCGTGGCCTTCGACGTGCTGGTCGCCATGGTGCTGTTCGGCGTGTTCTTCTTCCAGCTTCGCGAAAGCATCGACTCGCTGGACGTCGACCACCTCAACCGCCTCAGCGAGGCCGAGGAAGAACGGCCGTGAGCGCGCTGCTGCTGACCACCTTCACGCCGCTGGCCGGCGCGCTGCTGCTGGCTCTGCTGCGCCGCGACCGCCTCGCCGGCTGGGTCAACGTGGCACTGGGCGCGCTGTCCTTCGCCGCCTCCGCCGTGCTCGCCTGGCAGGTCGCGCAGCATGGCGTGGTCGCCGGATTCGGTCTGCGCGTGGACGCCTTCAACGTGTTCCTCGTGGTGCTGACCAGCTTCGTCGGCCTGACCACCTCGATCTTCTCGCGCCCCTACATGCAGCACGTGCTGCACACGCGCCTGACCGGCCCGCACGGGCTGCGCCTGTACCACGCCATGTACCAGAGCTTCATGTTCACCATGCTGCTGGCGCTGACCACCAACAACCTCGGCGTGCTGTGGGTGGCGGTCGAAGGCGCCACTCTGAGTACCGTGCTGCTGGTCTCGCTATACCGCACGCCGGAGTCGGTGGAAGCGGCGTGGAAGTACTTCATCCTCTGCGGCGTGGGCATCGCGCTCGCCCTGTTCGGCACCGTACTGACCTATTTCGCCGCCCAGCACGCCCTGCCCGACCCGGCCCAGGGGTTGAACTGGAGCGTGCTGCACGCGCACAGCTCACAGCTGCAGCCGGCGGTGATGAGTATCGCCTTCGTCTTCCTGCTGGTTGGCTACGGCACCAAGGTCGGCCTGGTGCCCATGCACCAGTGGCTACCCGACGCGCACTCCGAGGGCCCCACGCCGATCTCGGCGATCCTCTCCGGACTGCTGCTCAACGTCGCCCTGTACGCCGTGGTGCGGCTCAAAATGCTGGTCGACGGCGCGCTCGCCGACACCGCCACGCCACACCTGGCCGGCCATCTGCTGATGGGCTTCGGCGTGGTCTCGTTCCTGGTCGCCGCGCTGTTCCTGCACCGCCAGCGCGACGTCAAGCGGCTGTTCAGCTACTCCTCCATCGAACACATGGGGCTGATGACCTTCGGCTTCGGCCTGGGCGGGCCGCTGGCGACCTTCGCCGCGCTGCTGCACATGCTGGTGCACTCGCTGACCAAGTCGGCCATCTTCGTCACCGTCGGTCATGCCGTGCACATCGCCGGCACCCAGTCCATCGACCACATCCGCGGCCTGATCCGCACCCAACCCGGCGTCGGCTGGCCGCTGCTCGTCGGCGTGGTGGCGATCGCCGGCTTCCCGCCCTTCGGCATCTTCACCAGCGAGTTCCTGCTGCTCACCGCCACCCTGCACTCCGCACCCGTATTCGCCGCCGTGCTGCTGCTCGGCCTGGTGGTCGCCTTCGCCGGCCTGTTCCGACATCTGCACCCCATGGTCTACGGCGCCGCGCCGGCCGAACAGCGCCCGGTGAAGGCCAACATGCTGCCGGTCGTACTGCACCTCGCCCTGGTGCTGTGGCTGGGTCTGGCTATCCCCGGCCTGCTCGCGCACTGGCTGGACAGCGCCACCCAACTGATCGCCGGAGCCCATCTGCTATGAGCCGCTTCGCCTGGCTGCCGGACTTCCGGGCCCGCCTGCAGGCGGCCGGCATCGACGCGCACGACGTTCCCGTTCCGGCGCCCACGCAAAGCCTCGCGCTCGCCTCCGCCGACTGGGGACCCGCCGCCGCCGTCGCCGCCGAGCACGGCTGCCGCTGGGCCGGCATGTGGGCCGATGCCGATGCAGAGCACATGCGGCTCTACTGCGTGCTGGAATACGCCGGCGACCATCTGCTGCTGAGCGGAGAAACGCCGCTCACGGCCCCCGAATTCACCTCGCAGACGCCGCACTACCCCGCCGCCGACCGCCTGGAGCGCCACGCGCGCGACCTGTTCGGCGTGGTCTTCACGGACCACCCGGACGCGCGCCGCTGGACCCGCCACCGCGCCTGGCCGGAAACCCGGCACCCGCTGCATCCCGACGCCTCGGCCGACGCCCCGGCGCCGGGCCGCACGCCGGCCGACGCCGACTACCCGTTCGTTCCCCTGCAGGGCAACGGCGTGTTCGAGATCCCGGTCGGCCCAGTGCACGCCGGCATCATCGAGCCCGGCCACTTCCGCTTCCACGCCGCGGGCGAACCCGTGCTGCGCCTGGAGGAACGTCTGGGCTACGTGCACAAGGGCATCGAACATCTCGCCGTGGGTCGCGACCCCGCCGCACTCGCGCGTCTGGCCGCGCGCGTCTCCGGCGACAGCGCGGTGGCCCACGCCTGGGCCGCCTGCCAGGCCATGGAGCACGCCGTGGCCGCCCGCGTACCGCCACGCGCACTGGCGCTGCGCGGCCTGCTCGCCGAACGCGAGCGCGTCGCCAACCACCTCGGCGACATCGGCGCGATCTGCAACGACGTCGGCTTCGCCTTCGCCCATCTGCAGACCGCGCGCCTGCGCGAGCGCTGGCAGCGCCGCAACCGCGACTGCTTCGGCCACCGCCTGCTGATGGACAGCATGGTGCCCGGCGGCGTCGCCCGCGATCTCGGCGCCGCGCAGATCGCAACGCTAGGCGCCGACCACACCGCCCTGCGCCGCGAGCTGACACCACTGTTCGACATCCTCGACGATCACCCGCCGCTGGAAGACCGCCTGGTCGGCACCGGCGTGCTGAGCGCGGAGGATGCCAAGGCGCTGGGCTGCGTCGGCTACATGGGCAAGGCCAGCGGGCAGAGCTTCGATCTGCGCCGCGACGCCCCCTACGCGCCCTACGACGAACTACAGGTGACAGCGGTGGCGGAAACCGAGGGCGACGTCGCCGCGCGGGTGCGCGTGCGCATGGCCGAACTGCTCGACAGCCTGGACCTGATGGACCGGCTGCTGGACACCCTGCCGGGGGGAGAGATCGTCGCCGAGCTGCCCGCCGCGGCGCCCGGTGCGCAGGGACTCGGGCTGGTGGAAGGCTGGCGTGGCGAAACGCTGGCCTGGGTACGCTTCGGCGACGAAGGGCACATCGCCCGCTACTTCCCGCGCGATCCGAGCTGGTTCGCCTGGCCGGCGCTGGAGCGGCTGATCCACGGCAACATCGTGCCGGACTTCCCGGTGTGCAACAAATCGGTCAACGGTTCCTATTCAGGAGTCGACCTGTAGTGAAACGGTAGACGACCATGCTTCGCATCCTCGCCCAGATCCTGCGCACCGGCAGCCTCACCGAGCCCGCCCCGGCCACCGACGACGCGGCGCTGGAAGCGCTCGGCCTCGAACTGCGCCGCGCCATCGACGCCCGCTTCAGCCGCAGCCTGGCGCTGCGCCACGTCGACGCCGGCTCCTGCAACGGCTGCGAGCTGGAGGTTCACGCCCTGGGAAACCCCTATTACGACTTGGAGCGCTTCGGCGTCAGCTTCGTCGCCTCGCCGCGCCACGCCGACGCCCTGCTGGTCACCGGCCCGGTATCGCGGCACATGGAAACCGCGCTACGCCGCACCTGGCGCGCCGCGCCGACGCCCAAGTTCGTCATCGCCGCTGGCCAATGCGCCTGCGACGGCGGCGAGTTCGGCGTGTCCTACGCCAGCTGCGGTGCGGTGGAAAACGTTCTGCCGGTGGACGTCAAGATTCCCGGCTGTCCACCTGCACCGGAAGATTTGATGCGAGGGTTGTTGGCGGCGCTAGAGGCGAAGGTTGGAGGCGACGCAGAGGCCTAGCTCTCACCCAAACACACATCGCTCCGTAGGAAGCGGACCTTGGTCTCGAATCTCTGAGGGGGCAAGAGTCGACCCCAAGCTGCCAGTTGCTTGTACGTGTCACACTGTCTGTTCCAGAGCCAACAGCGGCCGTTCAACGACCAAGCTGTGCGGCGCAAACGAAGCGCAGCGTAGTTTGCGTCCGAACGAGCGCCTTGTTAGCTTTTAGTTGCATTCTTGCAGCACCCCCTTATGTGGAATATCAACTGCAAACCAACAAGAACTATCAACTTCTTCTGGGACTGAATTCCATGAAATTACGAAATGAAGAGTAAGTTCTTTATTTGCAGGATGCTCACTGACATGTATTTTTATACTGTTGCCTTCCATTGTTATTGGGTAATAGGCTGAAGTAGTTTCTTTCAGCTTTACTCTTGAACCTAGATACTCATCATCTTCGGTGCCAATCATAACCAGCGTTTTATTATGCTCCCATTCCCAAGCATCTAGACCCTCGCCGGAATTCCCGTAGCCGTTTTCCTTCAGTGCATGCCACGTACAAGAAAAAACTACATCCTTGAGAGGTGTAATTGGGGTATTTCTTAAAAGTACCGCTTTACAGCCTTCAACACTCATTCCATCTGGGATTATGGGTTCTATAGTGCATTCTGATAAATGCGCCTTTTCAATATCGCCTTCACCTGCTGTTACCTGAAATAGTAGCGTACCTATTGGGGTTTCGACATTGAGTTGATTCATGTGCATATGTTTTGTGTTTTATAAAAGCTAACGCTTTGCTCACTGGAAAATGACGAGCGCCAGCGAGCCATTTTTCCGGTGCAGCAACTTGTTATATACAATCGTCACACACCCAACTTTGCCAAGAGTTCTTTTAATGAATCATCAACACTCGAACCTGCTGTGTCAATCGTTATAACTTCTGAACTCCAAGGTTCGTAAACTCGGTTTTTAATCTTATCCCAACTAGGAGGCTTAAGATTTGCCACAGTGCTTTTTCGTTTAATGGTTCGTAGCTCATGCTCTTTTGGGTCGGTACAAACGACTTCAATGTTTACAAATTTCGCACCTACATTCGTGGCAACCGCCTCCCACTCCCGACGAACAAACTCCTCGGTGTTACAAGAATCGGAAATAGCACTAAGACCCAACAGCAAATTATCCTGAATAATCCGATAACTGAGCTGATAACCTTCACCTTCTAGCTCCAGATCACATAAATCCCGTAATCCTTGTTCAACAGTGTCAATGCGGACATATAAGATGCGTAGATGTTTCGAAAGCAGTTGAGCAAGTGTAGATTTTCCAACCGCAGGCAAACCGGAAAATATATATAGCGTTGGACAACTCAAATGTCTATTCCTTGTATATAACGCCCGAGCGCACCGGCGCACTTTAGTGCGTCCGAGTGACGCGACTTGTTAGCCATTATTTTCGTCAAGTTGTGAAATGAGTCCACCGCTTGTTTAGGTCAAATACATTGAAATTTCCTGCTCCCGAGGAAACCCAAAACGCCAACCAATTCCTGTTGATATCGAACTGGTTGTAACCATCGTGGTTATTAGAGACTGCAAATCCCGTCCAATTCCGGTTCGTGTCGAACAAGAGCATGACCCTCTCATTCGCAGACACCGTAAAGCCGACAGGGTTGTGGTTCAGGTCAAAAATATATTTCCCTGGAATTTGCAACGAACGAATCGGATCGATACTAATGGATCGGTTGGGATCAATCGATGTCGTCCGTCTTGGGTCAATCGAAATTGTTCTATGAGGATCTATTGATATCGTCCTATTAGGATCAATGGATATAGTCCGCCTTGGATCGATTGATATTGTCCTAAAAGGATCTATAGAAATAGTACGATTTGGATCTTTCGATATAGATCGCCTCGGATCAATAGATATCGTCCTATGCGGATCTACCGATATTGATCGAGTTGGATCGCGAGATATTGGAATATGCATGGCTCTCCTCTGGCTAACGTTGATGTTCAGCGGCCGGTTTGGAAGCGCAACCGCGCTGGAAAACCGGTCCGGTGGAGGCCCGTCAGGGCCGGAACGAACTGCAACTACTGGTTAGGTGTTTTGACAGGGTCATGGAAGATCGTATGAGCAAGAACGAAGGCTTTAACGCATTGTTCTTCAAGCTGCTGCTCTTCCTCATCGTAAATTACGTGATCCACCTTTCCTCTATGAACAATATCGTTCCGCAAAACTCTTAACCAATCTAATTCGTCAGCGTATCCCGAATTCTGGATTTTCTCGTGCATGTTTCTGCCAGGCACATTCTCGTGGTTTAAGCAGGATTCAATGGCTGTAAAAGAGATCAAAAGACAGGAGTAGTAAGCTCTTGCCGCAAAGCAAAGCTCCATATCTTTCAGAAGAACAAACGCTGCATGACAATGGTTATCTTTTGATTTTCCTCTGACACACTGCGCCTCGATTTTCCTGAATCTCCAGAATCTCTCGGCAAAATATTTCGCAAATTCTATATCTGACATCAATATTTCCTTTGAGACACTCAGGCTCCTAACGCTCTACATAAGGGGCGCCGCGATAGCGGCGTCCCAGTGAGCGAGAGCGAACGATCTTGATGTAATTGTTAGGCATTATTAGTTAACTATATTAGCCTCAACGGCAACAGTATTCGCTGACTTCGTTATTTCAAAAGCTTTTTTTATAAACTTGTTTTCAAGCATTGACCATTCGCACTGGTTTACTTCGTTTTCTGGTGGTGTGATTTTTACCTTATATTCATATGAGAATAGTGGAAAGTCAGGACCTCCAGTGCCGGTCACTGCTAGAGAGCTGATCTTGACTGTGCAATTCTCGTTAGGAGTAAATGGTGTTGTGTGTGTAATTAATACTTCAAACCGATAAATAGAACCAAGGTCGTGATTGGGTAATGGTGTCTCGTAAAAATAAAATCCGCGCCGTTGTAATAAATGATGAACCTCACGTACCCATAAATTTGGGTTTGACTCGATATAAGCGTTCATGATTTCATCTTCACTGATGACTTTCATGATGTCTCCATAATCTTGTATGCCTAACGCCCATGGTAACGGGCGTTCAACATGGAGCGACGGCTCGCGCAACAATGCCGAAGGCATGCGCGAGCTGGCGCGGAGTGTTGAACGTCCCAGTGAGCCGTAGGCGAACGAGTTGACCTACTTGTTAAGTTCATTCCGTTACCTCGAAATACTCCGGCCTCAACATGCCCCCAATCACCTCGATGGATCCTTCCCTTGGCACCCTGTTCCATTCGAACAAATCCAATTCCTTCACGAAGTCGAAGGCGGGTGGAATAGTTGCAAGCAACGGATTGATTAAATCGGGTGTGACGGAATCCCAGAAAACCATTACTTGCTGCCAATCTAGGCAGCCCCGGTGTGCGCCAATTGTGTTTCGAATATCGATTACCTTCTGAGAAGTTCCTTTCTTTGCTTCGGAATAGGCCTTGAAGAGTTCTTTAGCCTTTTCTTTTTCTTCGGCTGTAATTTCCCTCCAGCCTTGCCTTTCACGAGGATCGAAAGTATTCGCTTTCATTACGATAGATTGAAGGCGATCAAACACTTCAATGAGCGAGCGTACTTCGATTATTCCGTATTTCAGCAGTAGTCGCTTACTGTATTCATCCGCAGCATTTGCTCGTAGCTCGATAAGAGCCAGCAAATCCTCCCAGATGTGGCCAACTTGAATGACTAAACTAGCCGCCTCGTTACCTGGAAACCAAGCATCATGGCTTCGTTCATTCACAGGGTGGAACGTTGTTGGCTCCTTCCTCTCCGCCCCGAGTATTTCGTCTAGCTCATCCATTTGAGAACTTAACGTTCGCCATAACCGGCAGTGAAAAGCGGTGCGACGAAGGAGCGCCGCTTTTCACTGTCCGTGTTCATGGCTTGGTTAGCTGCCATTACCTGACCGACTCCAACATGTGCGTAACCATGCTCCGAACCGAACCGGTTGTAACCTCAACCGTGAAACCCTCAGCCACACACTCAAACGTAGTGTCATGGAACGCAAAGATAAAGTGCTTTTTGTTTTCCATGTACCGTTTCTTGTCATGGTACGGATGGACGGCGTTCATATTTTCTAGCCTACGGACCCACGATGAGTGTTTGACTTCAAAGACGCCGCATGGGTTTAGGCCGCGATATGCCAACGGGTGTCCGGAAAACGCTTCGTCATTCGGCGGCCCAAACATGTGGGCAGTGCAGCGCTTGAACTTTACAACCGCCACGGGTTCACCTTCTGATTCGGTTCCGACAATTCGGACCGTCGTTCCATCCCAACCCGCAGCGGAATCTTGAAGATAATAGGTCAGCAATACGTCATGTTCACAGGCCAAGACTATCGGATTTGGTGCGCCAACGGAGGATTGGGGCACTTCCTTAAGCTCAACAACTTGGTCCTTACCGTCTACTTCGTACATTGTTTTTGGCAGCTAACAGTAAATATAGAGACCGGTGTGTCCGGACATTCTTTAATATAGAGACGCGAGGGAAGCGACTATAACCATTTGATTTCGATACATCACGTTACCTCTCTGCCTCTATATGCATGCATGAAAACAGGGACACGCGGATGCACCCTGACTCCCATGCGCTATTGTTCGGTTTTTGTCTACAGGAGCGAGTCTCATGGGGTCAAACCCCACCCCGTCTGCTTGATCTGGTCTCCATCGTTTGCCGTCGTCGGCATTACAGTCCTCGAACCGAGGATAGCTACTCGTACTGGATTCGACAGTACATCTACTTTCACCACAAGCGCCACCCCAATACGCTAGATGAGAAGGGTGTCGAAGCCTTTTTGAATCATCTGGCAGTCGTGCGCCGCGTGTCGGCATCGACCCAGACCCAGGCGCTCAATGCGTTGGTGTTTCTTTACAATGCCGTGCTTGAGAAACCGCTGGATCAAATGACCGGACTCAAGCGTATCCAACGCCGCCATCGGGTACCGATTGTATTGACCCGAGAAGAAGTGAAGGCGGTCTTGTCGCACATGCACGGCACTTCTCGATTGATGGCCGAGCTTCTATATGGATCGGGGTTACGTGTAGGCGAGTGCGTGACCCTGCGAGTGAAAGACCTAGACTTCGCATCGGCCAGTCTGACGGTGCGTTCCGGCAAAGGTGGCAAGGATCGAACGACCGTTTTGCCCAAAAGACTACATGTGCCACTGCATCAACATCTCCTTCGTGTTGCCGAGCAGCACAAGAAGGACTTATCTCATGGCGCGGGACTCGCCCCGATGCCCAATGCACTGGCCCGGAAATACCCCTCTGCTTCGGCGTCATGGGGATGGCAGTTTGTGTTTCCTTCGGCGGTGCTACGGCCGTGGGGAGAAAGCGGTCGCCTAGCTCGATGGCATGCTTCTGACTCGACGATACAACGCGCGTTCCGTGCAGGCCTCACTCAAGCCGGTGTGCTCAAACACGCCAGTGTGCATACGCTGCGTCATTCGTTCGCCACTCATCTGCTCGCTGCGGGTACGGACATACGAACTATTCAGCTGTTGCTGGGGCATCGCAGCCTGCAAACCACGATGATCTACACGCACGTGCTGGAAGCGACACGTCAAGTAGTCAGCCCTTGGATAATCTGGACGGCTAAGTCGCCTGGTGGCTCGGTGGTGGTCGTGTATCCACCGAGCTACCACTACCAAGCCCATTTCAGAACTGCGTTGGGCTGGTATTCAGAACAAAGCGGCCTTTAATGTGGCTGTTTCGGCAAACACCTGGCCGGCCGGATGTGGCCGATTCCAGCCTGCTAGAAACGTCACGCGAGTAACACCAATCGGTCAACAGTGGCTGTAGCGACCCCATGCTCCAGCCGACCTCCCCCTAGCGCCAAACACCAGATAACCCCGATCCATGCAGAACGCCGACACCAGACGCCTGCCTCACCCGGCAAACGGCAAGCGCCGCGCTCAGGCTCGACCGAAAACCGGCGGCAAGCCACGCCGCAACTGCCGCCCCATCCGCACCAGCCCCAACCACTGCTGCGCCCAGAAACCGCGGCCGTAGTCCTCGCCCTCGACTTCGGCGCGCACGCCGGTCGGCTGCAGCGGGGTATCGAAGTCGGCGCTGCCGAACAGGATGTCCCACCACGGCAGCAGAATACCGAAGTTGCAGCCGTAGATACGCGCGCGATTGTGATGGTTGAGCTCGTGGCCGTAGCCGATGGCGTGGTGCAGGCGATGGAAACGCGGGCTGACCAGCAGGCGTTCGCCCAGCCGGCCGAAGCTGATACGCGTGTTGGCGTGCTGCAGGCTCTGCAGGGCGCCGCTGAGCAGCGTCAGCAGGACGAACTGGCCCGGCTCGATTCCGATGATCAGCGCCAGCGCGGCGAAATAGGACTGCAGCAACATCAGATCGAGCAGATGGTTGCGGTCGTCGGCCCACAGGCTGAGCTGGCGCTGGGCATGGTGCACGGCGTGCAATTCCCACCACCACTGGAACTGGTGCTGCCAGCGGTGATACCAGTAGCCGGCGAAGTCGAGCACGACGAAATAGATCAGGAAGCCGAGCACCGGGTGGGCAAACGCCCCGGGCACAAGCTGCTCAAGGTTCAGGTTGAACAACCCGTGCAGCTGCAGCCACGCCTGCAGCGCGTCGAAAGCGGGCTGCAGGGTGAAGAAGAACACCAGGCCGACCAGGCCGAGACGCGAGATGAGGGTGTAGATCACATCCACGCGCACGCTTTTGCGATCCTGCCAGCTTTCCAGCGGACGCCAGGTTTCCAGCGGGCGCAGCACGGCGTAGACCACGGCGATCTGCAATGCACCGGCGATGAACCAGAAGGTGGCGTCGTAGGCCAGGTCGCTGAGCGACATCATGTCCAGACGGTACAGCGTTGGCTGGACCACGCTCACGAACAGCCAGGTCTGGGCGTCGCCCACCAGGTTGGATACGGCCTGCAGCACGGCGGCGTACCAAGATGCGAACAGGCTCATGCTTCAGGCCGACCGGACCGGCAGCGGACGCTGCGCGGCGTAGGGCAGATTGTCGTAGAACGGCGCGCGGTCATGGAAATAGATGCCGTGCGGCGAACGCCCGACATGGATCACGTCGACCAGCTTGCGCGTGCGCATGTCGATCACGCCCACTTCGCGTGCGAAGCGGAACGTCGTCCACAACCAGCGCCGGTCGGCCGACAGCTCCATGTCGTCCGGACCGGGCCGCAGGCCGCGGATGTCCTCGACCTTGCGCAGATCCTGCATATCCAAGACGCTGATCGTGTTGGACAGACGGTTGCTGACCATCACGTGGCGATGGTCGGCCAGCGAACGGAAGTTGTGTGCCGCACGGCCGGTCACGATGCGCCTGACGATGCGCTTCCGGCGCCAGTCCACGGCGATCACGGCGTCCTCGCCGGTCAGCGCCACCAGCAGGTGTTCGTCGTGCGGCGTCATCCACACGCCGGCAGTGGCCTTGCCGATTCGCATCGTCCACAGCACGCGCTGCGTGGGCAGATGCAAAGCGGCCACCGCGTCACTGCCCTGCAGACTGACGAACACGGTCTGGCTATCGGCGGTGAAGGCCATGTGGCTGGGAATGGTGTCCAGCGGCACCCGCTTGGCCAGCTGCAGCTTGTGCCCGCCGTCGTAGTGATAGATGTCCACCCGGTTGAGGCGCAGGCAGTTGGCCACGAACCACTTGCGATCCGGCGAGAAACCGATCTGATACGGATCCTCGATACCTGGCAGCTTGCCCTCGTAGGCGCCGGTGATCGGATTCAGAAAATTCAGCTCACCGCCGACAGCGTCGGCCACGATGAGCTGCTGGCCGTTCGGCAACAGCATCAGGTGATGTGGTTCCTTGCCCACCGGGAAGCTGCGCTTCACCTTGCGCGTTGCCTGGTCGACAAGCGTAATGCTCGCCCCGCCCGAATCGAGCACGATCACGCTTTCGTTCGAGGTGGCTGCGAGGGCCGAACCCGCGCGCATGAAGCCAGGGGCCATAGCCGTCAGCGCGGCTGTCTTGAGGAATTGGCGGCGGTGCATGATTGACCTGTCTGAGAGTCGGCGAACGAGCGTATTGGACGCCTGCGGCGGAACGGCGTCAATATCCAGTCGCTTGCGGGGGATTTATTCTCTACGCGAATCAATATTGCGTTTGTGAAGGCGGCGGACTTTCTGGCTGTGGGGGTCTGTTTTGGGTGTGATTCGGGGTATGTGGTCTCTGCTGGCGATGTGGTGGGAGTTGTGCCCATTGTTGGCGCTGAGGCCTGTTTCGGGCACGAAACAGGCCTCCACAGCCAGCAAGAACACATGGCACACAACCGCTACCCGCCAATCCCCC
The DNA here is from genome assembly GCF_037381185.1 of Acidihalobacter sp. NCBI lineage: Bacteria > Pseudomonadati > Pseudomonadota > Gammaproteobacteria > Chromatiales > Ectothiorhodospiraceae > Acidihalobacter > Acidihalobacter sp. Next base: position 9,622 of record NZ_JARRQY010000039.1, on the reverse strand, counting down.
GCACCAACCCCAACGGCACCACCCGCGCCATCTCCGCATACCCCGCATCGCTGGGATGGACATGGTCCCCGCTGTCGTAACGCGGCAGCAGACGCGTCGGATGCGCCGGATCGCGCAGCGCGGCATCGAAATCGACCACCGCATCGAAAGCGCCGCTGCTGCGTATCCACGCGTTCACCTTCCGCCGCACGGCCTCGCGCGCTGGTGGCAAGGACGCCGGCGTCAAAGTCGCCCCGTAGATCCTGACGCCCTGCGCATGCGCTTCGACGATCAGCTGGCGATACCCCTCGATCAGCTCGCCTGCCGTCACCTTCACATGCGGCGCATCGCAGTCCAGTCCCCGGCGATGCGGGGTATAGCCGAAGTCGATGTCGTTGATGCCGACGAGCACGATGATCGCCCGCACGCCGTGCTGGTGCAGCGCATCGCGCCGAAAGCGCGCCAGCAGCCTGGTGCCGTAACAGGCTGAGTCGTGCAGCAGGCGGTTGCCGCTGATGCCGGCGTTGAGCACGGCGACATGCTTGATTCCGGCAGCACGCAAACGCCTCGACAGATCGTCGGGCCAGCGCCGCTGCGCATTGAGCGTCGCGCGCATACCGTCGGTGACCGAATCGCCGATCGCCACCAGAGCCCATGCGCCAGGCGCCTGCACGTCCACGCCATCCAGCCACAACACGTTGGTATCCCGATGTCCGAACGCGCGGCCGGAAACGTCTCGGCTGTGGTCGCCGCGTACGGAAAGGAAGTTCACCCGCCCTGCGATCTTGTGCCAGGTGCGCGGATGCACCCGACCGGGCACGTACAGACTCACCGCCAGCGCCCGGCGCGCCATGACGGGCCCATCCACCGGGTCGCTGGTCACCGTCCCTCCTGGAGGGATCTCCACCTGCGGCTTGCCGCCGAAAGTGACCCGCCGCAACGTACCCGGCACCAACGCACCCACGCCGCGGGCGACACCTATCGTAACCGCGCCGAGGTGCAGGGCGTGGCTGCCGAAACGGTTACTGATATGCAGGCGCAGCGCCGTGCCGGAAACGGTGGGGCGAACGATCTGGCGCACCGTCGCATCGTCCACCGTCGGCGCGCGCAGATAGCCGGGCGCCGCGGGATTCGTCGTCACCGCCTGCGGAGCCATGTACCAGGCCCCTACCCACCGGCCTGGAGCGGCTGCAGCACACGCCGGCGCCAGCCACGCCAGGCTGAGCAGCAACGCGAAACAGGCAAACGCCGTTGACTGACGGCGGACTGTGGGCAGTTGCGATCGAGCGGACATGCTGCTCCTTTGCACGAAAACGGGATCTGGGTATTACAGCATGCCCCGCTCGGCAAGCGACACTGCATCGTCGCCGATGACGATGTGGTCGAGTACGCGCACGTCGATCAGCGCCAAGGCCTCTTTCAGCCTGCGCGTGATGGCCGCATCGGCCGCACTGGGTTCGGCGACGCCGGAGGGATGGTTGTGCGCTAGGATCAGGGCCGCAGCATTGTGCGCCAGCGCCCTGCGCACGACCTCCCGCGGGTGCACGCTGGCACCGTCGATGGTGCCGGCGAACAGCTCCTCGTAGGTGATGACCCGGTGGCGGTTGTCCAGAAACAGCACCGCGAACACCTCATACGGATGGTGCCGCAACCGCGCGCTCAGATAACGCACGGTCTGCGCCGGGCTTTCCAACGCCTCGCCTCGCCGCAAGCGCGCGTCCAGGTGCCGACGGCCCATTTCCAGCACGGCCTGCAGCTGAGCGTACTTTGCCGCTCCCAGCCCCTTGCCGGCGCTGAACGCCTGTAGATCGGCCTCAAGCAGCGGGCGCAGACCGCCAAAGGTATCCAGCAACTCACGCGCCAGATCCACCGCACTTTTCCCGGCCACCCCCGTACGCAGGAATATCGCCAGCAACTCGGCGTCCGACAGGGCTGCCGGCCCGCGTTGCAGCAGCTTCTCGCGCGGCCGCTCGTCCGCCGGCCAGTCCTTGATCGCCATCTTCCCCCCTACTCGTATCCCCCGCAGCCGTTAAGGCTGGGGTAAGCACGCCTGACATACCCTTATATGTGCGGAAAACCGCGACTGCGGTGGACATGCAGCAAGTACCACGCTCCCCCCGACAAAGAGTCATGATGATCCGGGGAACGTCTCCCACACAGTTGCCTGGAGGTGTTCCATGTTCACGAACAAACGCTCGCGCGCTGCCGCATCGGTTGTCGGCACGCTGCTGCTAGGCGCCGTGCTGGGCGGCTGCACCGTCTATCCCCACCGGCCCTACTACAGCGGCGCGGTGGTCGTAGGCAGCACGCCCCCTCCCTCTCGCGTCGAGATCATCGGCGCCGCCCCTTGGCCGGGTGCCATCTGGATCACCGGCCGCTGGGTCTGGCTCGATCACTGGGTCTGGCAGGACGGCTACTGGGCAAAACCGCCACGCCACGCCACGAAGTGGGTCCCCGGCCGCTGGACTCCGCACGGCCCTGATCGCTACCAATGGAAACCCGGCCCGGTGGCATTAGCCGCATCGCCCCGGCACCCGAGAATGCCAAGCCCGCGGTCAGTAGCGACCGTGGGTCTTGGTGATGTAGTTGTTCATCTCGACGAACTGCATGTTCATGCGCTTGAGGGTGGTATGCCCCAAGCGCACGATGGCACGCATGAAGTGATAGGTCAGATTCGGATGCTCCGGAACGAGCTTCTCGAACGCCTCGCGTTCCAGGCAGAGCACCGTGACCTCCTCCAGCGCGATCAGACTGGCTGAATGCGGTGCGCCATCCACGAAGCCCATTTCGCCGGCCAGCCCCCCCGGGCCCATTATGTGCAGCGTCACGCTCTCGCCCGCCGCATCCTTGGTCACCGCCAAACGGCCGGACACCACGAAATGCAGCATGTAATCGGTCTCGCCCTCGCGCAGCAGGACCTCGTCCTTCCCCAGCGTCCGCGTACACATGACCTCCTCGAGGAAGCCACAATCCCGTTCATTGAGATCCTGCGACAGAGGCGAATTCTTGATGAGATCTAGCAGGCGTGGAGTGCTGGACATGACTCGGGCTCCTGAACTGATGGTCTATTTATACCATGACAATCGAATGGTAATTCATGCGTGCCGCCGGCACGTTCCCAGTGATAGCACAATTCCGGCGTATTGCATCGCGCGCGCTACCGCCCGGCAGTATTTTAGGTGGCCTCTGTTATAAACTTGCCCACCATGTCCCTTCCCCAGCGCATTCTGCTCGGCGTCAGCGGCGGCATCGCCGCCTACAAGGCCTGCGAACTGACGCGCCTGCTGGTCAAGTCCGGCTGCGAGGTACGCGTCGCGATGACTCCGGCAGCCACCGAGTTCGTCACGCCGCTCACCTTCCAGGCGCTGTCCGGCCGCCCGGTGCACACCACGCTGCTCGACGAAAGCGCCGAAGCCGGCATGGGCCACATCGAGCTGGCGCGCTGGGCCGAAGCGGTACTCGTCGCCCCGGCCAGCGCCGACTTCATGGCCCGCCTCGCCCACGGCCTGGCCGACGATCTGCTCGCCACGCTGTGCCTGGCCACCGAGACTCCTCTGTTTCTCGCCCCGGCGATGAACCGCGTGATGTGGGCCAACCCCGCCACCCAGGCCAACCGCGCGCTGCTCGAAACCCGCGGCATGACTCTGCTCGGCCCGGCCGAGGGCGACCAGGCCTGCGGCGAGACCGGCGCCGGGCGCATGCTGGAGCCGGCCGAGATCGTCGCCGCGCTGCGCGAGCGCCACGCGGCCGGTCCGCTGGCCGGCGTACGCCTCACCCTCACCGCTGGCCCCACGCGCGAACCCATCGACCCCGTACGCGTACTCAGCAACCGCAGCTCCGGGCGCATGGGCTTCGCCGTCGCCGCCGCGGCGCGCGCCGCGGGAGCCGAGGTCACGCTGATCGCGGGCCCGGTCGCCCTGCCCACGCCGGCCGGGGTAAACCGCATCGACGTCGAGACCGCCGCGGACATGCACCGCGCGGTACTCGAACGGCTGCCGGCCACCGACCTGTTCATCGCCGCCGCCGCGGTCGCCGACTATCGGCCGGCCGAGACCTCGGCGCACAAGATGAAGAAATCCGCGGACACCCTCGAACTCGCCCTGGTGCGCACGCCGGACATTCTCGCCGAGGTATCCGCGCACGATCCGCGTCCGTTCTGCGTAGGCTTCGCCGCCGAGACCGACGATCTGCTGGACAACGCGCGCAGCAAGCTCGCCGGCAAGGGGCTGGACATGATCGCCGCCAACCGCGTCGGACCGACGCTCGGCATCGAGCAGAGCGACAACGCGCTGGAAGTGCTGTGGCACGACGGCGCCCGCAGCCTGCCGCGTGCGCCCAAGGAACAGCTCGCACGCGATCTCGTGGCGCTCATCGCCGAACGCTACCGCACCCTCCATCCGATCAAGGAAGACACCACACTCCATGCGCAAGATTGAACTCAAGATCCTCGACCCGCGCGTCGGCCGCGACTTTCCGCTGCCGGCACATGCCACCGACGGCGCCGCCGGCATGGACCTGCGCGCCTGCCTCGACGCACCGCTGGAACTCGCTCCCGGCCAGACCGAACTGATCCGCACCGGCCTGGCCGTGCACATCGGCGACCCCGGACTGGCGGCCACCATCCTGCCGCGCTCCGGCCTCGGGCATAAGCACGGCATCGTGCTCGGCAACCTGGTCGGCCTGATCGACTCCGACTACCAGGGCGAGCTGATGGTGTCGTGCTGGAACCGCGGCTCCGACACCTTCACCGTGCAGCCCGGCGAGCGCATCGCCCAGCTCGTGTTCGTGCCCGTGGTACAGGCGGACTTCGAAATCGTCGACGAATTCGACGCCAGCACGCGCGGCGCGGGTGGCTTCGGCCACACCGGTCGCCACTGACCGAGGGCGACGCCATGAGCCAGATCTGCGCCACCCTGTTTCGCGCCTACGACATCCGCGGCGTGGTCGATCGCGATCTCACCGAAGACGCCGTGCGGCTCATCGGCCGAGCCTTCGGCAGCGAAGCGCTAGCGCACGGCCAGAACGCCGTCGCCGTCGGCCGCGACGGACGCCTTAGCGGCCCGCGGCTGGTCGCCGCACTCACCGAGGGCCTGCTGGCCAGCGGCATCGACGTGATCGACGTCGGCTGCGTACCCACGCCGGTAGTCTATTTCGCCGCCGAGGAGCTGGGCACCCGCACTTGCGTCGCCGTCACCGGCAGCCACAATCCGCCGGACTACAACGGCCTGAAAATGGTCATCGGCGGCGAAACGCTCTACGGAGACACCATCCAAGGTCTGCGCACGCGTATCGAGGGTGACGACTTCGCCAGCGGCCAGGGCACGAGCCGCGACGAAGACATCGCCGAACGCTACCTGGCGCGCATCACCGGCGACGTAAAGCTGACTCGCCCGCTGCGCCTGGCCGTCGACTGCGGCAACGGCGTGGCCGGTGAACTCGCGCCGGAACTGCTCGAACGTCTGGGCTGCAAGGTGGAGAAGCTGTTCTGCGAAATCGACGGCCACTTCCCCAACCACCACCCGAACCCCTCCGAGCCGGAAAACCTCGAGGATCTGATCGCCAAGGTCCGCGCCGACGGTCTCGACCTGGGGCTGGCCTTCGACGGCGACGGCGATCGCCTGGGCGTGATCGATGCCGAGGGCCGCGTGGTCTGGGCCGACCGCCAGATGATGCTCTACGCCGCCGACGTGCTCTCGCGCCATTCCGGCGCGACCATCCTCTACGACATCAAATGCTCGCGCCACCTCGGCGATCAGATCGCCGCGCACGGCGGCCAGCCGCTGATGTGGAAGACAGGCCATTCGCTGGTCAAGGCCAAGATGCGCGAAACCGGCGCCCTGCTCGGCGGCGAGATGAGCGGCCACATCTTCTTCAAGGAGCGCTGGTACGGCTTCGACGATGCGCTGTACACCGCCGCGCGCCTGCTGGAGATTCTGAGCCAGGAGACGCGCACGCCGACCGAGGTGTTCGCCGCGCTGCCCGACAGTGTCAACACGCCCGAACTCAACGTACATTTCGCCGAAGAAGGCGCGCACTTCGAGTTCATGCGCAAGCTGACCGAACGGGCCGACTTCGGCGACGCGCGGCTGACCACCATCGACGGCCTGCGCGCCGACTACGCGCATGGCTGGGGTCTGGTACGACCCTCCAACACCACGCCCAGCCTGGTCATCCGCTTCGAAGCCGACGACCAGGCTGGACTGGAAGAAATCCAGGCCATCTTCCGCCAACAGATGCTGGCGGTGGACCCCTCCGTGAATCTGCCCTTCTGACGATACCGCCATGAACCAGGAAGACGCCGCCCAAACCGCCCGCGTACTCATCGAAGCGCTGCCCTACATCCAGCGCTTCACGGGCAAGACCGTGGTCATCAAGTACGGCGGCAACGCCATGGTCGACGAAAATCTGAAGCGCGGCTTCGCACGCGACATCGTGCTGATGAAGCACGTCGGCATCAATCCGGTCGTTGTGCACGGCGGCGGACCGCAGATCGGCAGCCTGCTCGAGCGCCTGGGCAAGGAATCGCGCTTCATCCAGGGCATGCGGGTAACCGACGCCGAAACAATGGATGTGGTGGAAATGGTACTCGGCGGGCTGGTGAACAAGGAGATCGTCAACCTGATCAACCAGCAGGGCGGGCGCGCCGTGGGCCTGACCGGCAAAGACGGCGGTCTGATCCGCGCGCGCAAGCTCTCACCCGCCAGCGACACGCCGGAGCCGGAGGAAACAATCGATCTGGGCCAGGTCGGCGAGGTTGCCTCCATCGACCCATCCGTGGTGCACATGCTCGACGGCGGCGACTTCATTCCGGTGATCGCGCCGATCGGCGTCGGCGAGGACGGACGCGCCTACAACATCAATGCCGACCTCGTCGCCGGCAAGGTCGCCGCCATCCTCGGTGCCGAGAAACTCATTCTGCTGACCAATACGCCTGGTGTGCTGGACAAGCAGGGCGAGCTGCTGACCGGCCTGAGCGCGCGACACGTCGACGAACTCATCGCCGACGGCACCATCCACGGCGGCATGCTGCCGAAGATCGCCTGCGCGCTCGATGCGGTGAAGTCCGGAGTAAAGACGGCATTGATCGTGGATGGGCGTATCGAACACGCCGTACTGCTGGAGCTGTTCACCGACCAGGGCATCGGTACGCTGATCCGCAGCTGAGGGCGGGTACCTGCTCGCCTACTGCTGCACGCGCCCGTCCGCCTGCAACTGCTTGAAACGTTCGATATCGGCCTTGAAGCGGCGCGCAGTGTCGACACGCTCCGCCTCCAGCGCCTGCCGTGTCTTGCGCGCGTCGGCCAGCTCGGCGCTCGTGCTTTCGATCTCCTGACGCAAACCCGCCGGCACGGCTCGCTTGGCCGAAACCAGTTTCGCCTCGCGGGCCTGCAACCCACTCAGGCGCGCCTGCAGCATCTGCTGATGCTCGCGCACCAGGCGCAACTGCCCCTCCAGCGCACTGAGGCGATTGTCGCGCAAATGCTCGATATCCTGCACAGTATTGAAGGTGCGCAGCAGCATGTTGTCATGGCGCTGCTGCGCAGCACGATCCGCGGCCTGTTTCTCCAAGCGCTTGGCTTCGGCTGCGGCGGCAGCACGCTGAGCCGGCGTCAGCGGCGGCGACACACGCTTGATGATGTCACCATTGCTATTGAAGACCTCATAGCCTCGATCGACCGCCTCGGGAGGCAACAGGTTGCTGTAGTGGACCTGCCCCTGTGCGTCACGCCAGCGAAACGTACTCTCGGCGGCGAAAACACTCGCCGCTGTCAGCGACAACAAGCATACGGTGGCACTGCCGAGCAGGACTCGCGATCGTATCGACATCTCTTCCACCGGGTTTTGAGCTTTTTAATTCAGTGTGTAATAAACCCTGGACCCCAGTTTGCCTGAAGGCCCGTGCGGGCAACAATCCCCGACCAGCCGAAGATTCAGGTCACACACCATATTCGTCGCGATATGCCCGCACGCGTTCCAGCGTACCAGCCTGCGAGGGATCGCCGGCCAACAGTTCAATCAGGTTGCTCAGCTTGGCGATGCTGGCCACGGGGACGCCGAGCGTATCCCCGACCTCCTGAATCGCCGAACGGGCTCCGGTGCCGCGCTCCTCGCGATTGAGGGAGATAACCACCCCGGCCAGTTCGGCACCGGCGCCATGGATGATTTCGACCGATTCGCGGATGGCTGTACCGGCGGTGATCACATCGTCGACCACCAGCACCCGCCCCTCAAGGGGCGCCCCGACCAGAGCCCCTCCCTCGCCGTGGTCCTTGGCTTCCTTGCGGTTGAAGCACCAGGGCACGTCGCGGCCATGCGTTTCGGCCAGACCGATCGCCGTCGCCGCCACCAGCGGGATGCCCTTGTAGGCCGGCCCGAACAGCATGTCGAACTCGAACCCGGCGTCCACGATGGCCTGCGCATAGGCTCTGCCGAGCAGGCCGAGCGCCTCGCCGGTATTGAACAGTCCTGCATTGAAGAAATACGGGCTGATCCGACCGGATTTGAGCGTGAACTCGCCGAAGCGCAGCACGCCGCGGGCAATGGCGAATTCGAGAAATTCCTGCTGATAGGGGGTCATCGGGCGCTTGTTCGGTGGCTGTGAATGTGGGTAGGCATATTAACACCAGGGCTTGGGGATGCCGTCACGAACGGCGCGTGCATGTCGAGTACACGCTTGAACGGTAGATGTCTGATTTAGTGATGCTGCATTCCCCGGAGCTTGAGGTTCTTTTCGGGCGCGAATCAGCGTTTGCGGTTTTGATCTTGCGTGGTTAAAAGCGGAGTGTTTTCTGGCTTTGGGGAGCTTGTTTCGGGCGCGATTCGATGTGTGAGGATTCGCTTGATCGAGGTGACGCGCCCGAGCCGATTTCTTTGAGTGCGCAAAGAAACCGGCGAAAGAAACGCACCCTCAGGATCGCTTGTCCCTGACGGGCAACCTCGCGAACGCACGCCTGAACGGGGACCGCAGCCATTCGCCGTCCGGGCGAAGGACTGCTTGGCCGGCTTCCCTGCCGGCCATCCCCGCCCAGGCGCACGCTCGCGAGGCAAGCGATCAAAGGGGAGCCCAACGTCAAAACAAAGCGCGCCCGATAGCAAAGTCCTCTGAACAACCCTTTTCAGAGTTTCAAACTCTCGGGATGCGTTCTGTTTGGACTCTCCGGTTCCCGTTTGGCCTTGCCTCGAGCGTGCGCCTCGGCGCGGGGTCGGGCGGCAGGACGCCGCCCGAGCAGGCCTTGCCAGGAGGGCAAGTGCCTGCGGTGCCCCGGGCCGGGGTGGGCGCTCGAGGTTTGCCCGTAGGGACAAGGCCTTTCGGGTGCCTTTCTTTCGCCTCTTTCTTTGGGCATGCAAAGAAAGAGGCTCCGGCGCGTCACCGCGGCAGATAGATGCCCCAGGCATCGAATCGCGCACGAAACGAGCCCCAGCAGCCAGCAAGCGCACCGCCTTCACTCACACAAACTAAACGCCCTCGCAACTGATGCGCTCCCGGAACCGCACCTTCACGATCAACGACTGCGTACCCAAGCTAAGGAAGCGCTGATTTATTCGCCTGAGGCGTCTGTGCTGGTCGTGAGTCTGAGATCATGAGTCATCGTCACAGTTGGGTTGATCGCCATGCAATCGAGCTTTTCGGAGTTGGAATACG